>NZ_FNSW01000001.1:5232500-5417369 GCF_900104695.1 Paenibacillus sp. GP183 | reverse complement strand
TTTTTCCAGAATGCTGGAAGTCTGAAAAACATCCTTCCAGCAAAAAAAAGAAAGTCCGTTGAGACTTTCTCTTCAAGTTTGTTCATTTCTATTTAACTGCAATTGTACAATTCATTCTGCTGCCGCAGCACGGCATGTTTTATGCCAACTCCGCAACTACATTTGGCGGAGTACTGCCGTTAACCGCTAGCACAATATTGCGAGCCGCGAGCATCGCCATATCAAAGCGGGTTTGCGAGGTTGCCGAGCCGATGTGCGGCAGCGTCACCACATTAGGCATCCGCAGCAGCGGGTTACCTGCTGCAACTGGCTCGATCTGGAACACATCCAGGCCTGCGGCGCGGATGTGTCCGGCCTGCAGCGCCTCAATCAATGCTGCTTCGTCCACAGTCTGGCCGCGCGAAGCATTAATGAAAATGGCCGATGGCTTCATCATCTGAAATTGGTCTCGTCCGATCAAGCCTGCAGTTTCCGCCGTTAGCGGCGTAATTAGTACAATAAAGTCAGACGACCGGAGAAGATCGTCCAGCTTTTTGTAGGTGGCTCCGAATTGCTGTTCAGCCTCTGGCTTTCGCGTACGGTTGTGATAGCTTATTTCCATGCCGAAGCCGAATTTTGCCCGGCGAGCGATTGCCTCACCGATCCTGCCCATACCAATGATGCCAAGTGAAGCGTGATGAACGTCGACACCATATAGGTTCTCGTTATCTCCAGGCTTCCATAGCCCGTCTTTCACGTACCGGTCGAGCTCAGAGATACGGCGAGCCGTGCTCAAGATCAGGGCAAGTACCAAATCGGCGACAGTTTCATTCAATACGTTCGGTGAGTTTGTACCGATCACGCCGCGAGCTTTCATCGCTGCAATGTCAAAATTATTGTACCCTACACTGGTCAAGCTAACTGCTTTCAGCCTTGGTGCCATCTCCAGCAATCTGCTGTCGATTTTCAAGGCGGACCCGGAGGTCAGCAATCCGTCAGCCTCCGCCAGTTTTGCCTTAAGAACATCATAAGGAATCTGTTCTTTCTGATCCCAAATCGCATATTCGCAATGTTCGGCAATGTACTCTTCTACCTTGGCAGGAATGGGTCTATCAATAAACACGTTAGGTTTCATAAGAGTGCTCCCTTCAAATCTTAAATGTTTGAGTCAGCTATAAATGGAGGAATCCGTCTATGATTTACTGCCGCCTCAAATGCAAAGGCCATTTGTATGATCTTTGCCTCATCATACGGCCGTCCTAAAAATTCGATACCTACCGGAATACCCATAGGAGCCGTACTTGAAGCGCCGGAGAAGCCCCCCGGGAACGTGATTGCGGGACAACCAGTTAAAGCAGCCAAAATACCATTTCTATCTGCTTGAGCAGCTTCTCCTATATCTACAACCAATCTCTTCTGATGCGGATATACGAAGGCGTCTAATTGATGCTCATCCAAAATCTCCAATACCATTGTCTTTAACTCGTCAATCTTTCTCAAACGGTTCTGATATTCAGAATCGTTAAGAGGATCTTCAATAGCTGCAGCCGTTCTCAGAATCAGCTCGATAGCCGGATCATAACTCCCCTTTTCAAGAAGCTCTTCAATCGTCCGAACAGGAGCTTGATAGTCGGACAAATAACGATTTAACTCATGCTTAAGCTCAAATAGTTGCACATCAAGCTCTAAGATCAATTGATCCGTCACGATATCAACGAATGTTAAATCGATCATCTGTGCACCTAATTCTTGCATTTGACGCAAAGCTGCTTCCGTTATGCGGTTTACTTCTTCATGTATGGGTGAGTTGCCAAAGAAACTGCGCAATACGCCGATTCTCTTCCCCTGAAGTCCATGAGGATTAAGGCCTGGGCTGTATGAATAATCACGATCAAGATCAATCATTGCCTCCAGCATTAACGCCGTATCTTCTACGGTTCTTGCAATCGGACCTGCTTGATCCTGGGTAAAAGAGACGGGTAGAATACCTTCGAGATTCATCAATCCTTTTGTCGGACGAATACCTACCACATTGTTTGCCGATGCAGGGGAACGATTGGAATTCACTGTATCTGTTCCAGTACCGGCCGCGGCGAAGTTTGCACTAACAGCAACACCCGTCCCTCCACTGGAACCGCCTGGAGTTTTTGTTAGATCATACGGATTTTTCGTTTGTCCGCCAAGTGTGCTGTTTGTCAATCCAATTAATGCCAGTTCGTGCAGATTCGTCTTTCCTATAATAATAGCTCCAGCATTGCGAAGATTTTGCACGATGCGGCAGTCGGCAGCAGGAACAAAACCGGCAAGTACTTGTGTCCCCCCTGTAGTCGGCATGTCATTGGTATTATAATTGTCTTTTACGACAATCGGGATGCCATGCAGGGGTCCTCTGGGACCTTGCCGTTTTCTTTCCTCGTCAAGCTCATCAGCTTGTTCTAAGGCAAACGGATTCAAAGCAAGCATGGCTTGAACATTCGAACCTCGACGGTCGTTGGCCTCGATACGTTTGAAATAGGTCTCCACCAGTTTCCTGGAAGTAAGCAATCCCGTTTCCATAGCTTGTTGAAGCTCGGTAAACGTCGCATCTATGATGGAAAAAGGATAGTTTTGTTGGATTTTTGACATAACCAAATCTCCTTAGTCCCTTTCATCAACAACAGGTGTTGGAAAGGAGAGGTTTCGTTAAACAAGTAACCAGTTCCGGACGAGCAGCAAAAGCCCTCCGGCAATCGGTACGGACATCATGGAGATGCGAAGAATGAGTTTTGGAGCACGCTTTGTAAATTTGGCCCCCACATAAGAGCCTATCATCGTACCGACCGTAACCTTAAGCAGCAGCAGCCAGTCGAAGTGACCGTTCTGCAAGAAACCCAATGAGGCAAATATGGCGATTGGCGTAATAACCAACATAGTCGTACCCACCGCTTGGCGCAAGGAGAGGCCAAATAAGATAAGTAAGGCAAGTTGTATGAAAGGGGTTGAACCGATTCCAAATACTCCGGATAACAGCCCTGTTCCTATCCCTGAAAACATCACGCTGATCCAGAATGGCATGGGCAGTGGTGAGGTTTCCGGATTTCCATCTTTTCCGTCCTGCTGCTTTGCAGCAGCCAGCCGTGTACGTATCCAAATCAAAATGCCGGATAGGATGAGCATGCTTCCAGTCATCCAAACCAAACGATTCGAGTCGATGCCGGAAGAGATCCATGTGCCCGCATATGCGCCCAACGCTCCAAAGCCTCCCATGGCCAACCCGATACGAATATTTACATTCCCTTCACGAAAATGGCTGATAGAACCTGTAAAGGTTGAAAATACCATAGATGCCAAGGACACTCCAAGCGCGGTATGAATCGGGATACCGAAAGCGACAACGAGCAAGGCGATAATAAAACCAGATCCGCCGGTTCCGGTAAAGCCGAGGACGATCCCCATCAGGAACATTGTGAATAAAAGCATTGGTGTAAGTCCTCTCGATTGTTTCTGAGCATTATTGGTTACAACTGGAGTGCAATTTTAAATGACTCGATTATTCTTTCTATATCGGTTTTACTTATTTGATAATAAAGCACCATTCGAAATTGTTGGGGACCGATTTTTTTAAGCTTTATTCCCTGCTCCAGCATACGTCTTAAAAATTCATCACTTTCGATACCGAATGGAGTAATGTCGACGCACACGATATTCGTCTGCACTTTTTGCAAATCGACGAGATGCTCATGCAAGTTTTTTAATCCTTCGGCAAGTAACCGGGCATGTTCATGATCTTCCCATAAGCGAAATCTCATTTTATTAAGAGCTATGATCCCCGGGGCGGCGATGATTCCTGCCTGGCGCATACCTCCGCCTAAACGTTGTCTAACTCTTCGAGCTTCTTTTATAAATGATTTAGTTCCAAGTAATAAGGACCCTAGTGGAGCTGCCAATCCCTTCGTTAAGCATACTTGGACGGCGTCAACACTGTCCACAATTTCCTTTACATCTATTCCCGATGCCTCTGCAGCATTAAAGATCCGCGCCCCGTCCATAAATGTCGGTATACCGTATTTAATTGCAATTTTACTAATTTCTCTTATATTGTCAACAGTCATTACCAATCCTTGATTCAGGTTATACGTATTCTCAAGACAAATCAAACCGGTAGAGGTGGTCTGGATGTTTGGAGTTTGTATCGCTTTTTCAATTTCATATGGGTCAAAATATCCGGTCTCGGAAGGGATGGTCCTTACCTGTACCTGACTTAATGCAGCTAAAGCGGCATTTTCCAAGTTATACATGTGGGATTCTTTCCCTAAGATCACTTCCTGCCCTCTTTGAGTCGAGACCATGACGGCAATCTGATTGGACATTGTACCCGAGACAGTCAGCATACCGGCTTCTTTACCAAAAATGTTAGATCCTAATTCCTCAAGCTCCTGAACGGTAGGATCCTCTCCTAATATATCATCGCCTAGTTTGGCCGAATAAATGGATCTTAACATCTCATCCGTGGGTAAACTAACAGTATCGCTTCTTAAATCAAGCAGACTCATCTTATACCTCCTTAAATAGTGAATCGGGAAGACTTCTCATTTAGTTCGTCAGATGCTTCTTTCAGTGTCGCTGCCAAAGAAAATAGCTCATCTGAAACATTGAATTGTGTTTCGGATACTTGTTTCATTTCCTTCATGGAACCATATACATCTGAGGAAGATGTTGATAGAACATCTACCGATCCAACAATATTCGACATTCCCGAAGCAATCTCATTGATAGCAACACCAATCTCACTCATTTGACTGGATATGAGTACACTTTGTTCTTGTAAATCGCTGAACGTATGAATGGAATCGAGTGAAATTTCTTTTGTTTTGGTCAGTATCGATTCAAATGATGCAAAACTTTGGTTAACGACGTTCATATCTTTCTGAGTTTGGTTTAAAGCATTAAATATGTCTTTGGACAGCAAGTCCGTTTGACCCGACAGCTTGCGAATTTCACCGGCAACAACTGTGAAGCCGCGGCCTGATTCACCTGCTCTGGCTGCTTCAATTGAAGCATTTAACGAAAGCAAACGGGTTTGAGTCGTTATATCTTGAATTCCCGTGAGGAATCGACTGATTTGCTTGTAACGGTCATTAATGACTTCAACTGTCTTGCTTAGCTCGTTAAATCCATTCTTCGCATCTTCAACTGATGTAACAACCTCATCCATTTTCAGTTTACCGGTTTTAGAGGCTTCTTGCATACGCATCATATCCGCGTTGATATGATCGCTTGACGCGGCAATTTGCTCTGAGCTAGCCGATACTTGCTCTGTAACCGCCGAAATCGACGCGGTATATTCATATTGAGAAGCAATCTTGCTTTCACCGACAGCCACATAGTGATGAACGGATTCCGAAGCCGTTTTGTTTTCTTCGACCAAATCTTTCATATTACTCGAGATCGAGAGAACTTTATTGCTGGTGTCGACGGTTGAGCGTATCGTATTTCTAAGGTTGTCCCCCATGCTTGTCAGCATGGTATCAATTTGACCGAACTCGTCCAAACGATGCATATCGTTTTGAAAGGTGAAATCGTTGTTTTTGAAAGCCTCGATGCGTCGAATGATCCCTTGCATGCCATTACGAATGGAACGTATAAATTGATAAATGATTGCAAATGGCACGACAGCCAGAACAACGACAATAATGAAAATGATATTGTTGGAAAACGACATTGTGTTCATCATCGTATTTTCTTTTTGAGTAGATAATTCGGAAAATACTCGGTTAAGCTCTTTGTTTGCTGCAGATATAAAAAAGCTATATGTATCAAGCACACGTTGCTTAATAATAACTTTTTGAATTTGTGCAACGACACTATCACTATTTAACATTTGCTCTTTCGAGTCTTGGAGTAAATTGAATCCATCTATGTAACTGCTAAGAAGGGAAGAAAAAGTAGGCGTATCGTTTTTAGGAGGATAGCTCTTGTCCATAAGCTCGAAATTGGCTTTCAGAGCAGGGATCTCTTTACTTATAGTATCGAGAGTTTGATTCATAGAATCAATGGCCTTTTTTTGATCATTACCGGCAGTGTCACTGGCTAAGAGCATTTGTAACAATGCGGTATACATGTCGGAGGATAAGGTCTGGTACTGCTGCTTAATATGTATTATTTCCGTATAGGAGTTTATATCCTTTGCAACCTGGCGATTGATAAAGATCATATTACCGCCAACCAAAATGATGATGAATGTAAGGATGGAGACCAGAAGGATTAGTTTTTGAGTGATTTTCAGTTTTCTAAGACCTTTTGTAAAGTCACGGAGCCTTTGAATTTTGGGTTTCATTCTCGTTCACTCCTTGAAAGTTGATGTTCTCACTTCGTTACATTGATAATCCAAAAATAAAGCGAGCGAGCCTAAGCTCACCCGCCGATCATGGACAGCTTGACGTTCATCAAAGAGGCCAAATTAACTCAGCATCATTGAATTTGCCGGTCGGATACTATAGGGTTATTTTCATTTCATTATCAAGCGAACGGCAACAAGTATCAGCATCACAGCCAGCAGCTTAAGGATTAATCCTGCAGGAAGACGTTTTGCAAGTCGCGCCCCGATTTGCCCCCCGATGATGGCACCCGGAGATAGGAACAGTACCTTCAGCCAGTCGATGTTATTCAGATAGGCATGTGTTGATGTGCTTACTATGGCAGATAGAAAAATTTGAAGCATCGAAGTAGCCACGGCGATATGAGGCGGGAAGAGAAGCAGCAGAGTCATCGTCGGCACCATAAGACTGCCGCCGCCGACCCCGAATAAGCTCGATAAGTAGCCGACCAGAAAGCTTATAGCCATGCCAGTCGGGCGATTGTAGGCAAATTCGAATCGTTGTCCGGCAGCATCGACAAAGCTGCGGTGTACAGTCGGCTTAAACGGCAGACGCAATGGCTGCTTGGGCTTGAACAGAAGCAGGAGTGAGACAAATATCAGAAATAGACCGAAGCTAATGAAGAAAGCTTTGCCCGTAATATGCTGTGCCATGAAGGCCCCAAGGACGGCGCCCGGTACGGAGACAACCGCAAACCAGATCGCTGCCGAGTAATCGATTCTCTTCTGCTTCGCGTATACGTAAGTGCTGGAGATGGAATTGAAGAGAAGCATCGCCATGGATGTGCCTGCTATGTGCGCCGGAAGCATTCCTGGGAACAGGAAGGTAAGTGCAGGGACGACGATAAATCCACCTCCGAGTCCTACTATAGAGCCCGAAATACCAGCCAGCAGACCAACTAGAAAAAGAACGATATCAAATACAGTCATCTTATAACCCCTTACTTTTTCATGCTGCTGAGATGCTGCAAGAAATTAGTCTCGTTCTTCGTTTTATGGCATTACCAAGACGCAATACAACCGTCTGTCCTCTGCTCCGTTCCGCCGGCCAGCACTCCATGCTGATCCTTGACAATAATCTGCCCGTATCCGAAGCTTTCCGTAACCATCGACCACTCAACAGCATGCCCTTTTTTAGCCAGATCCAGGGCTAGATGTTCCGGAAAGCTGCGTTCTAGAAGCACCTTTTTACCGCTGATCCACTGCCATCTCGGCGCATCCAGAGCGGCCTGCGGATTGAGATGGAAATCGATCATATTCATCACGACCTGCAAATGTCCTTGCGTCTGCATAAACATGCCTTTGACGCCAAACGGGCCTACAGGCTCATTATCCTTAGTCAAAAATCCTGGAATAATCGTATGGAATGGTTTCTTTCCGGGCTCAAGCCGATTATGATGATTCGGATCAAGGGAAAAACTGCGTCCCCGGTTATGCAGGCTGATTCCCGTTCCAGGAACCACCAATCCCGAACCGAATCCCCTGTAATTGCTTTGAATATAGGAAACCATGTTACCTTCCCCGTCAGCGGCAGCTAAATAGATGGTGCCTCCTTTAGTTGGATCTCCGTGGGCCGGTTCAATCGCCTCATCCTTGATGAGCTGTCTTCTTGTCAGCGCATATGCATCTGACAATAGTTGTTCCACGGAAACAGTCATTTTATCATGCTGTGTAATATAGTGGAGACCGTCGGTAAGCGCGAGCTTCAACGCTTCTATCTGTTTATGATAAGTGTCTGCCGTATCTTTCGCCGCGAAATCAAAGCCTTTCAATACATTAAGGGCCATGAGTGTGGCCAGCCCCTGGCCATTCGGCGGAATTTCCCAGACATCATAGCCCCGGTACTGCACATGAATGGGATCCACCCAATCGGGGTAAAATCCGGCGAGATCTTCTTTTCTCAAAAACCCATTATGCTTACGTGAAAATTCATCGATTTTATCCGCCAGTTCGCCGCGATAAAACGATTCCGCTTTGGTTTCCGCTATCGATCTTAGTGACTTGGCATGATCGGGCGATCTCCACAATTCACCTATTTTCGGCGGTCTTCCTTCCGGAGCGAACGTTTTGAACCAGTTTTCGAATTGTTCGCCGACCAGTACTTTTTTAAATGTTTTATATTCCTTATTCCATAAAGTCCCGATCCCGGGACTTACAGGATATCCGTTTTCCGCATAGTCGATCGCGGGCTGCAAAACCTCGGTCAGCGGAAGCCTGCCAAACCGTTCGGACAATGCGGCCCAAGCGGCCGGGGTGCCCGGAACCGTTACTGGATGCCATCCGTAGAGCGGTATTTCCTTATGTCCAGCTGCTTGCACCGCTTCAATGGAGATCGATTTCGGTGCCGGTCCGCTGGAATTCAGCCCGTGCAGCTCCCCTTTCGTCCATACAAGGGCAAAGGCATCTCCGCCAATTCCGTTAGCATTCGGTTCAACGACCGTCAGGCAAGCGGCTGTGGCAATCGCCGCATCAATCGCATTTCCGCCTTTTTTCAAAATATCCAGACCCGCCTGTGCCGCAAGCGGCTGAGAGGCCGCTACCATTCCATTTTTCGCATAAACGGTATTTCTTCTCGAAGGGTAGGGGTAGTGCATCGCATCAAAATTCAAAGCTTTTACCTCCTTGATAATCCTAATATATCATCAGTACGATCCTGTTTTCGAAATTTCTTGATAAAGAAGGCAGGCCACCTGCTGTCCGCCTCCGATGGGAAGTAAAGAAGGAACCTCTCCCTTGCATACTTCCATAGCACGCGGACATCGCGGGTGAAAGGTGCAACCGGAAGGAGGGTTGGCCGGACTCGGAAGGTCTCCTTGAAGAATGATTCTTTCTCTTTTGGCACCGGGACTGGCTACAGGCAAGGCGGAAAGCAATGCCTGAGTATACGGATGCGAAGGATTGCCGAACAGCTTTTGCTTGTCGGCAATTTCGACAACCTTGCCCAGATACATCACGGCAATCCGGTCGCACTGGTGCTTGACTACAGACAAGTCATGAGAAATGAAAATGAGCGTAAGCTGAAATTCCTTCTTCAGATCCTTGAGCAGATTCAGAATTTGAGACTGAATCGATACATCCAGAGCCGACACCGGCTCATCCGCAATAATCACCTTAGGCTTTAAAATGAGCGCTCGGGCAATGCCGATACGCTGACGCTGCCCTCCAGAAAAATGGTGCGGGTGGCGGTCCAGATGCTCTTTTCGAAGTCCTACAACTTCGATGATTTCCTCCACCATGCTTAACTTTTCTTGCCTTGATGAACCAATCCCGTGAACCTTGAGCGGTTCGAGCAAAATTTGTTTAATCGTCTTCCGGGGATTCAGGGAGGCGTAAGGATCCTGAAATACGATCTGAATATCCTTGCGCATCCGTCGCATTTCTTCGTTCGATAACTCGGCCAGGTTTTTCCCTTGAAACCAAATCTCCCCTGCCGACGGTTCCAAAAGACGCATGACGGTCCGGCTTGCCGTCGATTTGCCGCAGCCGGATTCGCCTACAATGCCCAAGGTTTCGCCCGGAAACACATTGAAGTCGATTCCATCTACCGCTTTCACATATCCGATTGTTTTATTAAAAATCCCGGTTTTGATCGGAAAATGCTTCTTTAACCCTTTCACTTCCAAAATCGGCTGTTCCATTAATGCACCTCTTTCGCATAAAGCCAGCAGCGGCATTTATGATTTACAGCAATCTCGGTGAGTTCGGGCGGCTGCTTGTGACAAATCGCCTTCACATGCGAACAACGCGATGCGAAGCGGCATCCCTTGGGCATTTGATAAGGAAGCGGAACCGAGCCGGGGATCGTATTCAAATACTCGTTTTCCTCTTCAATGTGAGGAATCGATTCCAACAATCCGACCGTATAAGGATGCTTCGGATCGTTAAACAAGGTGTGGACATCCGTCTCTTCCACGACCTGCCCCGCATACATGACGAGGACGCGATCACACATTTCCGCCACTATGCCTAAATCGTGGGTAATGAGCATGATCGATGTCCCTGTCTTTTCTTTTAAATCTCTCATCAAGTCGAGGATTTGAGCTTGAATCGTAACGTCCAGCGCAGTTGTTGGCTCATCGGCAATGATTAATTTTGGATTGCAGGCCATCGCAATGGCGATCATAACCCGCTGGCGCATGCCTCCGGAAAGCTGATGCGGGTACTCGTCATAAATCTCTTCAGCGCGGGGCATCCCGACCGCCCTCAGCATATTCAAGGCCTTATCTTTTGCTTCCTGTCGGCTTACCTGCAAATGCAGCAGAACGGATTCCGAAATCTGCTTGCCAACGGTATGCAGCGGATTGAGCGAGGTCATCGGCTCCTGAAAAATCATCGACATATGATTTCCACGAATTTTTTGCATTTCTTTTTCGGAAATGGTCAAAAGTTCTTTGCCCTGAAAGCGGATCGAGCCTTCATTGCTTCCGTTAGGTGGAAGCAGACGCATCAACGAAAGGCTGGTGACGCTCTTTCCGCAACCGGATTCTCCCACAATACCGAGCGTTTCGCCGGAACGAATGTGAAAATCAACGCCATCCACGACGGAAACCAAACCATTGTCGGTCTTAAACCGGGTTTTTAAATTTTTCACTTTCAAGATCGACTCCATCCAAGCTTCTCCTTTCCCGTTTCTAATCCATGAATTTATCCATGATGCCAGCTTCTATTTGCGGATTCGCGGATCCAGAACTTGCTGCAGTCCGTCTCCCAATAAATTAAATCCAAACACCGCCAGGAAGATGGCTATGCCCGGGTACAGGGTGACATAGGGAGCGACGGTAATAAGCGTTTGTGCTTGGTTCAGCATGCTTCCCCAGGAGGGCGTCGGAGGCTTCACACCCAGCCCCAAATAAGACAAGGAAGCTTCAGCCAGAATGCCTGCCGCCATGGCCAGTGTAGCCTGAATGATGATTGGACTGAGGGCGTTCGGGAGGATGTGACTGAAAATAATGCGCATATCTTTCACTCCCGTTGCTCTCGCGGCTTGGATGTACTCGAGGTTGCGCAGCTGCAAAACCTGCCCCCGAGTTATTCGGATAAACGCTGGGACAAACCCGATTCCGATAGCAATCATCGCATTGCCGAATCCACTTCCGAGAACAGCGGCAATGGCCAAAGCCAAGATGAGAAAAGGGAAAGCCTGCATCGCATCGACAAATCGCATCACGATCCAATCATCCCAGAACCCTCTGAAGTAGCCCGATAACAGTCCGATCGAAACACCGATCAGAATGGCGATCCCTACCGGTATCAATGCCGCTTTGATCGATACTTTGGCACCGTAAACCACCCGTGAGAATATATCCCGGCCAAGATCGTCCGTTCCAAACAGATGAGTGCTGCCAGGTTGAATTAAAATGCTGTTGTAATCCTGTGCATTGGGATCAAATGGAGCTATGTCATTTGCAAACAGAGCGGTAAGAAGCAAGCATAATACAATGATTCCGCCAATGACACCTAAACCCATGCGCAAAAACGATTTGAAGGTTTTCATGTTTAAGACCCCTCCCCGGCTTTGATTCGGGGATCAATAACGGCATAAAGCAGGTCCACAATTAAATTGACCAATACTACCAATAATGCGGAAACGAGAATGGCCCCCTGCACCGTCACGTAGTCTCGCTTATATACGGACTCGATGATAAGCCGTCCAAATCCCGGGATGGAAAAAATCGATTCGGTAATCACAAGCCCCCCGAGCAGTCCGGCGATCATCAAACCGGATGTGGTCACAACCGGAATCATTGCATTTCGCAGAACATGCCCCACGATGGTGGCAAATTCATTTAATCCCTTTGCTTTGGCGGTGCGCACAAAATCCATATTGACCACCTCCAGTAAAGAGGAACGGAGCATTCTCATCAGCACGGCTGATTCACGGAGCCCTGTCGCCAGACAGGGCAAAATCATGGCGAGCAGGTTGCTCTTCGGATCTTGGGTAATCGGGACATACCCGGATGCCGGCAGCCAGCCTAAATGGACCGAGAAATAAATGATCGCCATCATGCCAAGCCAGAAGTTCGGAATGCTCATACCCCCGATGGCCAAAAACGTACTCGAATAATCGGCGATCTTCCCACGGCGGACTGCAGCCAAAATGCCTGTTGGGAAGGCAATGATTAAAGCAACCAGAAACGTTCCGATGGTCAACTCGATAGTGGCAGGCAGCCGCTGGGCAATTAATGTACTGACAGGGACATGGGTTATGATCGACTTACCCAAATTGCCTTGAAGAACATTGCCGAGCCAAAGGAAATATTGAATAACGATCGGTTTATCCAAATTCAATTGTTGGCGAAGCTCAGCGTATGCTTGTGGTGTCGCTTCTTCACCTAAAATCACCTGGGCCGGGTCACCCGGGATTAAGTGAATAAGGGCGAAAGCCAGAACCGACACGATGAAAAGTATGGGAATTGTAAGTAAAAGGCGCCTAACAATAAACTTCATGCCAATTCCCCCTAGGTGTAATTAAAACGGATTATTGTTTATCCAGCTTGGCCGTGCGAATGATCCCGTCTGGAACATATTCAAATCCTGTTACTTTTTTGGAAAAGCCAAACGTGGTATTTTCATGGTACAAATAAACTAGCCCGGAATCATCATGAACTATATCCATAGCTTGATCATATAGGGCCTTGCGCTTCGAAGGAACCATCTCCTCGCGCGCTTGCTTCGTCAATTTGTCCAGATCCGGATTGGAAATGCGCGAATAGTTCCTCGACTGACCGGTTACAAAAAAAGCATAGAAGTTTTGATCGGGATCCGGACGTCCGGACCATGCATAAGACGCAGCTATATATTTTCCATTGGTTACGTTATCGGATAATGCAGCTTTCTCGTATTTCTCAAGTTCGGCATTGATTCCATACTGCTTCAGCATGTTTTGGATTACAGCACCCATCTGTTCTTCTACGGGTGAAACGCCAATCTGCAGCTTAAAGCTAAATCCGTCCGGTTTCCCGCCTTTAGCGAGCAGCGATTTGATTTCTTGAGGATTTGGCTTGCTCAACTTATCGGAATCGCCAAAGGCCAAATTACCAGGAGAAAATGGAGAATTAGCCGGTGTAACGACATTGTCAAATACGACTTTTGATAATGTTTCACGGTCGATGGCTTTGTTTATGGCTTGCCGCAAATTCTTGTTGGTGAAAGGCTCCTGTGTCGTATTTAAATTAATCCCCTGATACCCCATACCGGGATTGGACAGAACCGTAAACTTTGAATCGCTTTTAACACCAGGAATTTCTTTGGTCGGGATATCGCTCAAGAAATCAAGCTGGCCGGATTTTAAATTCTGAACCGCAGCCGTACCGTTGGTAAATACTCTGAAATTCACTTCATCAAGCTTCACCGGACCATTCCAATAATTTTCGTTCTTTTTCAATGTCACGTGGTCTCCCTTAACTTGCTCAACGAATATAAAGGGGCCGGAACCAACCGGGTGATTGACATATTCAGCTCCATATTTTTTTATGGCTTCCGGAGATGCCATCATGCCTGCTCGGTCGGTTAGTATCGAGATTAGAGGAGAAAAGGCTTTAGACAAAGTAAGTTTGACGGTGTAAGGATCAACTACTTCGACTTTGGTAATTGCGGCAATCTCACTGCGGCGATTTGAAGTTTTTTCTGTTAAATACCTGTCCAGATTGAATTTGACCGCATCCGCATTAAAATCCGTTCCATCATGGAACTTTACACCCTTTTTCAGTTTCATGGTATAAGTGAGACCGTCAGGAGATATTTCATTGGATTCTGCAAGCATCGGTACATAGTTGCCACTTTTGTCCGTATCGAACAGCTTGTCGTAGATGCTGTTTTGCACTTGACGATCTTCGCGTGTTGTGGAAGGACTCGGATCCAAGCTGATAGGATCAGCATTCAATGCGATATTCAGCAGCTTTTTACCGGTTGCCGCAGTTTGTTTACCTGCCGGGCTCTGTGTAGTAGACGTATTGCCGTTAGTAGAATTGCTGCAAGCCGAGACGACAAGAGCCGCACAGATAACAACAGCTGTCAAAGTCCCTCGTAATTTTCTGGTAAACATTTAATATTGCCCCTTTCTTAATTCCTCTGACTGTTTTAATATCACTGCAATTTCAAGCTCCAAAGTTATGTAATAATAAATAACATATACATAACACAACTAGAGTCTATACTTATCTTATATGGAATGCTCTGACACGTAAATATCATATAATTGAACTTATCATCCATTTTATGGATGTAAGCGCATTTATTTAATAACAAAATGAACATTAATGCAGACGGGACGGAACGCCGGATTTTGGCTTTTCCGTCCCTGACGAACATTAAATCAACAGCCTTAGCTCTCTGCATATCGCCGCGTAGTCCTTCACGGCGCCCCCACAGCCCCATTCTCAGTCTCAATCCGCATCATTCGAGTGATATGCTTTACAAACAGCTGCTCCAAATTATTCAGATTTTCATTCTTATACATTAGAAACACTTTGTCCGGCAGGAACGGGTTGTTCTCAATCGGAAGTGCAACCACCTCGCCCCGGAGGATTTCATCGCGAAAAAGAAGCGCTCCAGAAAGGAAAACACCGCTCCCCTCCTTAATCCAATGCTTGATCAACGGCAAATTGTTGCTCTCATTCTTAATCTGGTGGCTTAGATTCAAATGACCAAGAGTCAATTCCAACGTCTTGCGGTGAAGCGTGTCGGATTCATTGGAGATAAAAGGCTCCGCAACAATCTGCTCCATCGTTACGAACCGTTGGTTGGCGAGCGGGTGCTCCCGGGAGACGATCAATCGTATATCCTCCTGAAAAATGTTTTCGAATGTCAGCGTCGGCACGTTTAGCGAATACCGGCTGATACAAAGACGAAGCTCGTTATTGTTCATTTTGATGATTTGTTCCCTGGTAATACTTCCCAGGACGCGAATCGAGACTTCCGGGAAGTTCGAGCTGAATTCCGTCAGTACCCGAGGCAAAAATGAACCGGCGAAGGAATTGTTGCAACCGATCGTCAGCATCCCTGAAAGCCCTCTTTTTAGTTGATTTACGGCAAGTCGACCTTCTTCGATCGAGCTGACGGCATTCTGCGCGTATGGGAGGAAAATGTGCCCCTCTTCGGTCAGCTTAATACCCGCCTTGCTGCGGATGAAAAGCAGCTTATCCAGCTCGCGCTCGAGCTGCTTGATCCGGTTCGAGACGGTTGACTGCGGCAAATACAGCTGCTCAGCCGCTTTCTGGTAGCTCCCTGCATGATAAACCCCTAGAAATGTCAAAATTTGATCCATAGTCATTCTATATTCCTCCATCAATTATATATATGTCATTTAATATAACACAAAAATTTCGTTTATGTACGCGATTACATTAATAAAATGGATGTATACATCAAAAAAATGTTGTTTACGAGTTATATAATTTAACATATGATATATAAAAGCTGCAATTTCTTATTCACATGTTAATAATAATAACATTATTATTTGAGGCTTAGTGATATTGCAGCAGTACGGTTTTTTCGCATTCACGAAATGAACTAACATTAAAGAGGAGGATTTGTATGAAAATGAGGGTTGATATTAAAAAGAGGGTTTTATTCTCAACATTGACTGCTTCAGTTATAGTTGCTTTATTGTCCGCATGCAGCAGCAACACAGCGGCCCCAGCTTCAACAACGCCACAGGCCTCGACGTCATCCACACCAAAAGCCGCCGAAGGTCCTTCAGGCGGAAAACTGAGAGTCGGGATCATTACCGATTTCAGCACGATGGATCCGGCAAAATCTACCACGCTCATCGACGAAGAGTTATACAACAATATTTACGATGATCTCGTCATGGTAACACCCGACGGAAAACTGATACCCGGCTTGGCCACGAAATGGACGATCAGCGATGATGCGAAAACCTATACGTTCGAGCTGAGACAAGGCGTCAAATTTCACGACGGCACTGACTTTAATGCGCAAGCGGTGATCGACAACTGGAATTGGATCATGGATAAAGCGAACGCATCTCCTCGAAGCTCGGACTTGGTTTTGGTTCAAGAGCTCACGGCGCCGACTCCGTATACGCTCGTTGTCAAATTAAAGACTCCGTTCACACCTTTCCTGGCAACATTAAGCGACCGTACTGGATTGATTTCTTCTCCAACTGCCCGCAAGAAATACGGCGATCAGTTTGATATGCATCCTGTAGGAACAGGACCATTCGAATTCGTAGAATGGAATAAAAACGATCATTTGACGATCAAGAAGAATCCTAATTATTGGAATAAAGGCTTTCCTAAGCTGGATGAAATAGAATTCAAGCCGATCATCAATCAATCGCAAAAATTGAATGCACTTATTTCCGGCCAAGTCGATCTTATCGACTCCATCCCATTCCAGGATATTCCCAAGGTGGAGAAAACAAAAGGGCTTAAGCTCGGAAGCGGCACTTCCTTCGGCTTCTCCAGACTTTATATCAATTTCACCAAGCCTCAATTCCAAAACGTCCATATCCGCAGGGCGATGAATTACGCGATCAATCGGGATGAAATCAATCAGATCATTTATTTCGGCAAATTCGTTCCTGGATACTCGTTCTTTTCGACAGCCAGCTGGGCAAATGACCCGAATATCAAAGCGACTTATTCGGTTGAAAAAGCCAAAGAAGAGTTGAAGCTTGCCGGCAGTCCAGATGGCTTCACCTTCACTTTCCTTAGTGCCAATGATCCGCAAAGCATGCAGCTGACTCAGTTGTTCCAAAGTCAA
The DNA here is from genome assembly GCF_900104695.1 of Paenibacillus sp. GP183. Taxonomy (NCBI): domain Bacteria; kingdom Bacillati; phylum Bacillota; class Bacilli; order Caryophanales; family Paenibacillaceae; genus Paenibacillus; species Paenibacillus sp. GP183. The sequence goes on along the minus strand of NZ_FNSW01000001.1, from coordinate 5,400,304 downwards.
TTGGCCAAAGCGGGAATTACGATGAAAATTGAAGCGTTAGACTCTTCCGCTATAACCAAAAGAACGGTCGGCGGGGATTTTGAAGTCGCTGGAGGCGGCTGGAGCGGAATGGTGGATCCCGATCAAAACAGCTATGCTTTTGCCGTAACAGGCGCCCCCTTCAATCGCGGCAAGTACAGCAACCCGGAAGTCGATAAGCTGCTGCAGCAGGCACGCGAGCTGAAAACGAATGAAGAACGTAAAAAGGTTTATTCCCAGGTTTCCACCATATTGCAGGAAGACGTTCCATTTGTTTTCACAGGTTACCAACCGGTAATTAACGTTTGGAACGATAAAGTGCAAGGATACGAAGTATATCCTGACCAATTACTCAGGCTTTATAAGACTACAATCAGCAAATAGAGGGAGGATTGCTTTATGGCCAGTTATATCGGACGCCGCCTTCTGTCTTTTATCCCTGTCGCTTTGATCCTGATCGTATTTACGTTCAGTTTAATCCATTTGACTCCCGGCAACCCGGCGTACACGATCCTGGGCGATCAGGCCAGCAAAGAAAACGTTAAATTATTAGAAGCCAAATTGGGCTTGGATCAGCCTCTTACGGTTCAATTTTTCCACTACGTGTCCAATACTTTACGCGGCGATTTCGGCAATTCTTTGTTCGGCGGTCAGCCGGTAATCAACCTTATTCTTACAAGAATTCCCATAACTCTGGAGCTTGCTGTTTTGGCAATCCTGCTTTCACTTTGCATCTCTTTGCCTCTAGGGATTTTATCCGCCAGAAAACCAAACTCCTGGATCGATCATTTCAGTCGTCTGTTGGCGCTCGCTGGAGCTGCGGTTCCCACCTTTTGGTTATCGCTAATATTGGTCTTCTTATTATCAGTTACCGTTCAGTGGCTCCCATCCCTAGGATGGGTTCCGCTGTCGGAAGGAATCGGCGACAATCTCCTCCATCTGATTATCCCGGTTTTTGCCTTGTCGCTTCCTCTATCCGCCATGGAATCGAGAATGCTGCGGGGCGAAATGCTGGAGGTGCTCAGCCAGGTATACATTCAAGTAGCCAGAGCCAAAGGAATGCGGCAAAGAGCAGTTCTGATGAGGCACGCGCTGCGCAACGCGGTATTGCCGGTCGTCACCATTATCGGGCTGCAAATGGGAGCTCTTCTAGGCGGAGCTGTCATTGTCGAATCGATCTTTTCTTTACCCGGCATGGGGCAATTGGTCTTTAACTCCATTGTGCAAAGGGATTATTCGGTATTGAACGGCTGCGTATTGTTTATGGGTGGTACGATTTTGTTAACGAATTTGGTAGTCGATGTGCTATACGCATTTTTAGACCCCAGAATCCGCTATTCATGAGGGGAGGGAATTATCAATCATGTCCATGGATATAACAAGATCGGAAATTGAAGTCGGTAAAATGAAACCAAAGCGAAAGCAGCATATTTTGCTAAAAAAAATACGAAAAAATAAGCTGATCATGTCCGGATTGCTGATGGTGATCGGATTCATTGCCATGGCTCTGATCATGCCGTACTTTGTTCCCTATCCGCCTTTTGCAACGGATTTCTCCGTTGCCCTTAAACCGCCAAGCTTATCGCATTTATTCGGCACTGATAATTTAGGTCGAGACGTATTCAGCCGAGTTATGTGGGGAGCCAGGGAATCCCTTGGTTCCGGAATTGTCATTGTGTGTTTCGCGATTTTGATCGGAGTTCCGCTCGGACTGATCGCAGGCTATTTTGGCGGCTGGATTGATGATGTGCTGATGAGAATTGTTGATGCCGGTCTAGCTTTCCCGGGATTGGTGCTCACGATGGCACTTTCTTTTATTTGGGGTCCTTCGTTTCTCAACGCCTGTTTTGCCGTCGCAATTATTATGGCTCCCCAGTTCATTCGGATTACAAGAGGACAGGTACTGGCTCTTCGGGACCGTGAATTTGTGCAAGCGGCCAAAAGCCATGGAGTACCGACATGGCGAATTTTATTGCGCCATATTTTACCGAATGCGACAACCTCTCTCACCGTGGCCTGCAATTTGAATATCGGCCATGCGATTATGGTTGTGGCCAGCTTGTCTTATTTAGGTCTCGGTACTCCTCCTCCGTTTCCGAGTTGGGGAGAAATGCTGCAGAGCGGCACTATGTTTTTAACCCAAGCCCCCTGGATCTCTTTCGCTCCCGGACTGGCTATCTTTCTATTAGTCCTGGCTTTCACTTTGCTTGGCGAAGGCATTCGGGACGAATTCGATCCGCATTCGAAAATCAAGGCCAATTAATTTCATTTCACATTTTGGAGGAAATTCCATGAGATACGGCAACGGAGAGAACTATTGGATCGTAGAAGGCGATCATTTCGATATCAGCAGAGGTTCCGCAAATACTGCTACCATCCAAATCGAAGAGAATCAAACATTGGAGTTTGACCCGTTACGGTCAGCATTGATCATTATCGATATGCAAAACTTTTTTTGTTCTTCATTGCTGGGCTGCCCTGATGGAGCCATCAACTTGGTTCCGGCCATCTCTTCTGCTGTGAAAAGCAGCCGTCAATTAGGAATGAAGATTATTTGGGTCAATTGGGGAAATCGGGCCGATGTAGCCAATCTCCCACCCAACATGATTTATTCCAGGAGGAAGAACGGTCGGACGCACATTGGAGAGCCTTTGCCGGATAATCTTGGATTAGCGCTTGTTAAAGATTCATGGTCGGCAGCCATTGTGGATGAATTGAAGGATTCAATAGATGAGACCGATTATTTGATCGATAAATACCGGACCAGCGGGTTTCCCGGTACGATCCTGGACCAAACCTTGCGTTCGAACGGGATCAATACTTTGTTCTATGCGGGTGTCAATTTGGATCAATGCGTGATGTTCACTTTGCTCGATGCTGCTTTTCTGGGCTACGATAACGTCCATCTGAAAGATTGCACGGCAACCACTTCTCCGTCCTATGCAGTTGAAGGAGCCTTATATAACATGAAGAACCGGACGTTTACCGCCATCTCCGATAGTTTGCAGTCTGCCGCTGTAACCCAAAAATAATAAATGAATTTTACGGAGGCAAACTCATGAAATACGGTAACAAAACGAATTATTGGATTGTTGATGGAGATCATTTTGATATTAGCCGTGGTTCCGCAAAAACGACCACAATCAACATCGAAGAAAACCGCACTTTACAATTTGACCCGGAACGGTCAGCCTTCATCATTATCGATATGCAAAACTATTTTTGTTCTCCACTGCTCGATCGATCAGACGGAGCATTAAAATTGGTACCCGCAATCTATTCAGCCGTAAAAAGCAGCCGTCAATTGGGAATGCCAATTATTTGGGTCAACTGGGGAAACAGGCCTGACACAGCGAATCTCCCTCCAAGTCTTCTTTATTCTTGGAAGCGAAACGGCCGTCCTGGCCTTGGGGAACCCTTGCCGAACGATTTAGGACTGGTGCTGGTTAAAGATTCCTGGTCGGCCGCAATCGTGAAGGAGCTCGAGGAATCGTACGAGGAAAGCGATTATTGGGTCGATAAATACCGGATCAGCGGATTTCCGGGAACGACTTTAGACCAAATCTTGCGTTCCAACGGAATCAATACTCTGTTCTTCGCTGGGGTTAATACGGATCAATGTGTAATGAGCACTTTGCAGGATGCAGCTTTCTTGGGCTATGATAACATACTCATCAGTGATTGTACGGCGACTACTTCTCCTGCTCACGTTTTGGAAGGTGCTTTGTATAACATGAGATCCAGCGCTTTTACAGCAGTTTCCGATAGCCTGAAGGAAGCTGCCTTAAAACACGTATCAAAGTAATGCTGATGCTGCATGATTTCTACATCCGTAAATAAGGCGGTGCAACGAATATGGAAGCCGTGCTAAAAGTACGCAACTTAAAAACCTTTTTTTCTAATGAAAACAGTGTGATTAAAGCTGTTGACGGCGTTGATTTTGAGGTCCAATCGGGAAAAGTGCTATGCATCGTCGGCGAATCGGGCAGCGGCAAAAGTATGACTTCGTTGTCGATTATGGGGTTAGTGCCGGGACCAAATGGACGTATCGTTGATGGTGAAGTGCTGTTCGATGGTATGGATTTGGTGAAGCTCAACGAAAACGAATTGTCCGATTTGCGGGGCAATAAGATCGCCATGATCTTTCAAGAGCCGATGACTGGATTGAATCCGCTGTTCAAAGTCGGGGACCAAATTATCGAAGTGCTGATGAGGCATCGAAAGCTTTCGAGAAAAGCAGCACGCTCCAAAGCGGTAGATCAGCTCCGCAGCGTCGGCTTTCCAAAACCTGAGGCCATCGTCGATTCATATCCTCACCAATTATCGGGGGGAATGCGCCAAAGGGTCATGATCGCCATGATGATGGCATGCGAGCCGAAATTGCTTATCGCTGATGAGCCGACTACAGCTCTGGACGTTACCATTCAGGCACAGGTGCTTGATCTGATGCGCAATTTGAAAGATCAAACGGGCACCTCCATTATATTTATCACCCATGATCTTGGTGTCGTGGCGGAATTGGCCGATGACATGGTCGTTATGTATGCCGGTCAAATTGTTGAATCGGGGTCTGCAGATACCGTATTCGATAAGCCGTTGCATCCTTACACCCTGGCGCTTATGGGTTCCATTCCTTCCATGACGGAGGAAAACGAACGGCTCACGGCTATTCCCGGAACGGTACCGAGCGCGGCTAATTTTCCGCCAGGCTGCAGATTTGCGGAGCGCTGTTCGATGGCTCGCACCAGCTGTTTCAACAAAATGCCGGAGCTGCGCGAATTAAGTCCGGGACACTTTGCCCGCTGCGATCTGATATAGAACATAACCGGAGGAGGCTGCATGATGAACTTGGAGAAGCAAAACCATACACCTACAGGCGAAGCTGCGGACTATTTACTGGAAGTACGCAACGTGAAAATGTATTTTCCAATTACTGGCGGTGTTTTGCAGCGTAAAATAGGCGAAGTTAAGGCGGTCGACAATGTTTCGTTCGGCATTAAAAGAGGAGAAACCCTGGGACTGGTCGGGGAATCCGGCTGCGGGAAGTCGACAACAGGCCGGGTTATCATGCGTCTATATGATCCGACGGAGGGTACTGTCATCTTTGACGGACACGATATTACGAAAATCAAAGGCGACCGTCTTCGACAAATGCGCCAAAATTTCCAGATGGTATTTCAAGACCCGTATTCATCCCTTAATCCCAGAATGACTGTTGGTTCGATTATTGCAGAACCGCTTCAAGTCAACACAAAATTGAGTTCGGGAGAAATCAGGGAGCGGGTCGCCAATTTAATAAATATAGTTGGGCTGCCTCCAGAGGCTATCATGAAGAATCCCCATGAATTTTCGGGTGGACAGCGTCAGAGGATTGCCATTGCCCGCGCCCTTACCTTGAATCCCAAATTGATGGTGCTTGACGAAGCCGTATCTGCTCTCGATGTTTCCATTCAAGCGCAGATCATCAACTTGTTGGACGATCTTCGTGAGCAATTCGGTTTGTCCTACTTGTTTATTTCCCATAACCTCTCAATCGTTAAGCATGTGAGCAATAAAGTAGGAGTGATGTATTTGGGCAGAATGGTGGAAATCGCCCCCAGATCCCAGCTATACAGCACACCGCTTCACCCTTATACCCAGTCCCTTCTTTCCGCGGCGCCTGAAGCTAACCGGAAAGCTAAACGTGAACGAATCGTTCTGACGGGAGAAGTTCCGAGTCCCGCTAAGCCGCCTTCAGGGTGCGCTTTCCATACTCGTTGTCCGAAAGCAATGGATATTTGCCGTGAAGGACGTCCTGAGCTTCGGGAAATTATGCCGCAGCAATTTGTTGCTTGCCACCTGTATTAACCAAACCCTTTACTGTATAAAACAAAAAGGCATAGCTCCTGTAAAAACGTTTAACAGGAGCTATGCATGAGTCTCTGTGTCCATTTAAATTGTAAAATATTGTAATTAATATATAATCATGGAAGGTCGAGACATATGGAAGCTTGGAAAAGAAACTTATGGGTGCTATGGTTCGCGGCATTCATCGGATCGGCAAGCCTTACTATGGTTATTCCGTTTTTACCGCTCTTTCTGCTTCAATTGGGTGTCCACGATCATACAGAAATGTGGAACGGCCTTTTGTTCAGCTCTACCTTTCTGGCAAGCGCTATCACTTCACCTTTTTTGGGCTCTTTAGCTGACAGATTTGGCCGAAAAAAGATGATTATACGCGCCGGTCTCGTCCTATTTATCGTATTTACGCTCACATCCATTGTAACTAATCCTTATCAGCTGCTGGCACTAAGAATTTTCCACGGCCTCCTGGCCGGTTATATTCCGGCCGTTATTGCACTAATCGGTACAAACACTCCTGAACATAAAGCCGGTTACGCGCTATCTATGATATCTACGGCAATGGCATCAGGTCGAATCATGGGACCATTGCTTGGTGGCGGAATCGCTAAATTATTTGATAATCGAATTGCTTTTGCGAGTGCCGGACTCTTAATTCTTCTCTCCACCTTATTAGTCATATTCATGGTAACCGAAGACAAGATCGCTTTGAGCAAAGAACGAGTTTCTGTTTTCGGCGCATTCAAAATTGCCGCTTCTAACCGTGCTTTGACTATGGTTCTGATATTAACAGTTATTACCTCAATTGCCGTTATGACCATTGAGCCGGTAATCACCCTATACATTGTAGCTCTTGGCGGATCTGCTCAAAATTCCTCATTCTTGGCTGGCTTTGTATTCTCGCTTGCCGGGATTGCCGGTATCTTATTTGCCTCTCGATGGGGAAGATTGGCAGACAAAATCGGATTCCGCAACGTTCTGATGATAGGGCTGCTAGGCGGCGCCCTGGGTACCTTTGCTCAAATTGCTTTTCATAATATATGGGGATTTGCCATTGTTCGCTTTGTATATGGGGTGTTTTTCTGTGCGGTTGTTCCCTGTTTAAACGGACTTGTCGTACGGTTTACAACAAGCGATTTTAGGGGAAGAGCATTTAGTCTAAATCAAACCGCAACTCAGACGGGCAATATGATTGGACCTATCATTGGCGGAATGATAGGAAGCGCATGGTCGATTCACAGTATATTTTGGGTAACGGGTATTATTTTGATATTCTCCATAGTACTTACGAATTCTTTGACTGAAGTTCGAAGAACAGAGAAAACAAACACGGTGATTCAACATCATTCATAGCAGGGTTATTCCAAGCACTCGAAGGCATTTCAGTTGGCAGTTTTCCCGATTTTGAAACAGTAAAAAGCTTCCCCTACGATCGAAGGGGAAGCTTTTTGCTGGAAACTCATTAGGCTCATACTCGTCCTGGAAGCGGCAGCCAATTCAGCACACTTTGGATTTTGCGGTCCCAATAGCCCCAATCGTGTCCGCCAGGTTCCTCTTCGTACGTCAGGTCCATATTGAGTTTTCTCGCATGATCGAGAAATCGTTGATTAGCGGAATATAGAAAATCTTCCGTACCGCAGCATTGATACAGCTTAGGCACAAGAGCTCCAGAGCGGACAGCTTGTTCGGCCAGGAAGAATAGATCCTCCGCACTGCCCCGCACCTCATCGACACTGCCGAAAATTTGATCTAACTCCGACCGATTCATGAAATCGAGAGCGGTTGCGTCGAGTGCGCCCGACAGGCTGGCTACAGCGGCAAAACGGTCCGGGCAGCGAAGGCCCAGCTTGAACGCGCCGTACCCTCCCATAGACAGACCGGAAGCAAAGTTGTCCTCCCGCCGATCGGACAGCGGAAAAAACGACTGAGCTATACGAGGCAGCTCCTCGCTGACGAACGTCCAGTAATTGTTGCCGATCTTCATATCGGTGTAAAAACTTCGATGAACAGCCGGCATGACGACGGCCAGTCCAAGCGAGGCGACATACCGCTCGATGGACGTGCGCCGCAGCCAGATCGTATGGTCGTCAGACAACCCGTGGAGCAAGTACAGGGTCGGATGCTTGCCCGATCCCCCTGTGCCTTTCATCCCGATTTGTCCCTGTGTCGATTGCGGCAGAATCACCATCATCGAGGTGGAAAGTCCAAGAGTTTCCGAAAAAAAATCGCATTGAATAAGCGCCAACTTTTACCCACTCCCTTCATAAAATCGATTATACCTTACACCGCTCGGGGGTACCATAAAAAAAGGGGTACTAGCGTCACATGACTCTATTGTTTCCAAGGGTAAAAGGAGCCTATTTATAATGATCAATTAACAATGGAAGAAAAATAAAAACTAAGCTGTATATTCTCCAGCTTAGCTTTTACATCAAAATATTTTAGAACAGAAATCTTAATTCAGAGAGATCGCATGTGCAGTTTGATCCCAACCCACCTTTGCACCAAACGCTTCAGTGATGAATCTTAGCGGCACCATCGTGCTGTTTACACTGGAAAAATGCCTAATGATTTGAACAGGAACTTCCAACATCTTATCTTCTCCGTTTAGTGTGGCCTTTCTGCTATCCACCGTCAACGTAATTTTCGTAATTCCTTTGGAAAGGGTTGCGACTTTTTTACTGGAATCCCACGTTAGATCCGCCCCGTATATTCCCGTGATATCTTTTATCGGGACCATGGTATTACCGTCCAGAATAACAGCAGGTTGTGAAAATTTGATTGGCTTGTTGTTTATATTCACCTTTACTTCGGGCACTCCGGTTACTATTGCTAGACTATCGTTGGCTTGCCAGGAACGAAGCGGAACATAAATCGCATGCTTCAGAACTACCTGCTGGCCTTCTTTGCTCAGAATAAATTTCAGAAACTCTTCGATTACAGGCGATAATGCCTTATCCGGGTTCTTATTGGTATTAAAATAGATTAAGCGGCTTAAAGGATATTTAGCACTCACTACATTCTCATAAGTCGGCGCATAATAGGGGCCAGCTTCACTTTCACCCAAAGCGAGCATTTTCACCGGCTTATCGATATAGGCCATCCCCGAGTATCCCAAGCCATAAGGATCCTCCGACACACGCCCCGCGACAGGAAATACCACTTTATCAAACTTGATTCCTTCGCCCCATTCACCGCGCTGTCCGTCCCTGCTTAAAATTCTTTGGCGAATAAATTCTTCAAACCCGTTCCAAGGCTGAATGCCATAAAGATGAATAGGCTTGTCTGCCCAATCGCCGGTCAGCCCTAGTTGTCCCCATGTCTTGATAGGATCTCCGCCGCGAAGATGGGTGGATGAAAACATGGCATCGATTTGATCGAGCGTCAATTTCTGCAGCGGATTATCCTTATGGACAAAGAATCCCATGCTGTCCAGAAAACCAAAATGACGGTAGGAGGCTCCGGAAATGGGCACGGACAACGGATCATATCCGTACTTTGTTTTAAAATCGTTAACGTCATCCGGTTTAAGTTCCCTGGATACAAATACGAAATCAACCGTTTCCTTCATCAGCTCTTTGGCACCCAAACTGCCTGCATAGGGCGGCACAATTTCCAAGTTCACTTTCGGATAGTATTTTTTAAATTCATCGATCCAAACGTTTACCAAGCTCGGCAGTACGTCCGACGACGCACCCTTGAAACTCCCTGAAATTTCGATATCTTTTCTTGGTTTATAAGACTGCAGTGACGAGTCCAAAGCAGGCTGAAGAATTTCCGGAGTCGGCAAAGGACGGCCATTTTTTTTATTAAACGCATCCTGCTCCTCGGTTTGTTTTACGTTTGTGGGAAGAGTAGGAAGGTTCCATTCCACTGTTCCGGAGTCATCCGCCCTTGCATTCGTTGCAAAACTGCTTAATATTGCTGTTGATGCGATGGCTGCAACCATCAATCTTTTAAATACAATGTTCATACTCTAGCTCCCTTCTTTAAGTAACTTGCATGAACATTGTAATTATTTTGAATGCGTTTTCATATACATATTTTTGTTATTTTTATTTCTGTTTTTGTTCATTCAAATCTATGTCTTGCTTATAATCGCTGGGCGTCTTTCCCGTTACTCTTTTAAACAGCGTGCTGAAATGAGCCTGGTTGGGATAACCTACTTTTTCTCCTATTTGATAAATTTTCATCCCGCTCGAAAGCATTTGTACGGCCTTCTCCATTCGAACACGAGTCAAATAATCGATAAATTTCTCGCCAGTTTCCTTCACAAACATTTTACTTAAATGGCTTTCACTGACTCCCGCCCACTCACTCACCAATGTTAATGAAATCGGATCGTTGTGATGGCGTTCGATGAATTTCCGTGCGCGTTCCACAAGTTTCGGAGCCTGTAAGGAGGTTTGCTTGGCAGGATCCAATACCTCATGAACCTTTGCAAATAACCGCTTAAACCATTCATGTACCTGGGACATGTATTCAAATTGTTCTAATCGATCATAGGGGGACATCTCATTTCCGCTGATATCCTGCCATGAAAACCCTTTCGTATAAAGCAGGATTCCCACCTCTCTGATCAGGGTTTTATAGAAATGAAACATATTTTCCACATTTACCATACCGAGTGACTTTAATTGGTCAAAAAGTTTATCGAACTCCTTCTCCCAATCAGCTGCCCCAATCTCCAACCGGTACAACAATTCGTTCTTGTTAAAATCGGGAACAACGGTTTCCAGCAGCTGCACGTCTCCGGCAAAATATACATTACCCAGCCCGAAATAAAAACGAAGAAGCGCCAGCTGATAGGCGGAGGAATAATTTTCAGCCCAAACTTTCATGCCGCTGCTTGAAGCAGAAACCCCGATACTTACTGAAATATTCATGTATTGTTTCAGATGGCTCCTGATCTTATTGACGGTTTCAATAAACTTATTTCTGGCCTGTTGAAAGCTGTTTACGTGTAAATTATCGAGCAAAAGTGCAAACTCACCCTGGCTGGCGGAAATCATAAGGGAATCCGGATAAACGGCTTCTACGACTTGGGCAACTGTCACTTGTATATACCTGGCTGTTTTTTTATCGAGGTTCGAGGACTCTTCGGAATAACTTTGATCCACAAGTAAGCACATGAATACTTGCTGAGAACGGTAGGAGCCTTCCAACCAGTCACTCATGCCTCCGGGGTTTTCCTGAATGGAGCTATCGTCAATCGAATCGTTCCTTAATAAGGAGGCGAGCATATCTTCTTTTGTCCTTTTTTGATGTTGTTGAGATTCCTTTCGTTGGCAGTCCATTTCTTCCCATTGTTTGATTCGCTCGGCTGCAGCCCTTTTTACGATCGGGGTAACATACGACTCAGCCAAATCCTCCTTGACGAGGTAATCGAAAGCTCCTAATTGAAAAGCCTGCCTGACATACGGATAGGCCGAATAAGCGCTGAGCATGATGACTAACGGGCTCAAATTGAGGTCCATCTCTTTTAGTTTGCCTAAAAATTGGATACCGTTCAGTTGGGGCATTTGCACATCGATAAGCACGATATCCGCGTTATTTTTTTCTATATACCTCAGGGCTTCACTCCCGTTGGATGCTTCGCTTACGATTTCACACCCAAGATCTTCCCAATTGATCATCTCACGCATCGCGATACGGAATAGAGGTTCATCATCCACAATCATTATCTTAAGCAAGATGTTTTCCCTCCTCGATTCGGAATCGTATCGGCTCTTGCAGCACCGGTAATTGCAATGTGATCGAGGTTCCCTCCCCGGGCTTGCTTTCTATATGCATACCATACTGCGGACCATAGTTTAAGTAGATTCGATCGTGAACATTACTTAGTCCAATGCCGTTAAACCTTTCATTTTTATGCTCCTGGGCAGCATCCTTCCTATCGCCTCCAGTCAATTCGGTAAATCCTATCCCATTATCCTTAATCTGAAAACGTATAAAGTCGGCACCCGCAAGTTCGCCGGTTATCTCGATTAGGCCCCTCTCCTCCGATTGTTGAATTCCATGAATAATCGAGTTTTCAACTATTGGCTGCAGCAGCAGTTTCAAAATATAAAAATTTTCAATGCGCGAGTCAATCTGGATGACAACGTCAAAGGTATCACCATAACGGATCTTCATTATAGTAAAATAATGCTCCAGCAATTCCATCTCTTCCCTGATGGTTATATACATGCCTCCACGGTTAAAGGAAGAAGACAATATTTTGGTTAAAGATTCGGTCATTTGTTGAATATGTTTGGCTTTGGAGATGATCGCCATCAGCTTAATCGTGTTTAACGTATTTAATAAAAAATGGGGATTTATCTGCGATTGAAGGGCGGTAATTTCGGCATCTTTTTTTTGCCTTTCTTTTTGCCCGATTTCTTCGATAAGCTCTTTTATTCGCAGCACCATTTCATTGAATGTTTTTCCTAACACATACACTTCAAACGGTCCCCGTTCTTCGATTTGAACCTCAAAATGTCCGGTCTTCATTACTTTCATCTGTCTTACAATAGCCAGCACCGGCCTTACAATACTTTTCATGATAAAATAAGAGACGAATAGGAAAGCAGCAATTCCGACCAACCCCACAACCAACGACTTTTGATTCACGGCGTTTATCTTTTTCATAAACCGGTCATACGGAATAATTCTGATATACTTCCAGCCCTGATTTGAAGTTAAATAGACGACAAAGACATCTTGACCATTTATATTCGTAATGTAATGGCCTGATGGATTCCTCTTCGCTTCGAGTAGACCATCATCCTCAAAACCTTTGTTTGCGAAGGACTGATTTCCCGAAACTAAAATGGAACCGCTTTCATTCAGAATAAGCAATTCTCCCGACTTGGAAACTTGAGATTGCAGATATTGCTGCAGTATGCTATCCGGAAAGACAAACAAAATCAATTCGATATCATCGTAAAACCGGCCATTCTTCCCGGGGGAAATGGAAGCAGTTATGGAAGTCCCGTCAAAACCCAGGTTTTCAGAAGCCTGCATATTTTTTTTATTCCCGAATAATCGAATTTTGTTGTTATTGGTTGCGATATATTTATACCATGTGGACTCCCGTACAACCTTCTCGTCCAATTCCATTTTTTGATTATAATAATACATACCGCTATCCTTATAAAAAAAAACGGCAGACACTGTATTGTCTTCATATTGATGAAAGTAGTTGGACAATTGTTGATCAAGGCTAGAAATGTTTTTATCAGTATCCTTCATGGTACGGGCCTTTAAGAGACTCGAGCTTACCTCATTGTCTTTAAGGATGGAATTAAGCGTTCTCATTATGCGTTCAGCTTCCGTATCTACGGAGGAGGACACTAATTCCAGCGTAGTTGTTGCACGGGAAGTGACTGTCTCAACCAATACCAGGTGATAGGATCGTGCTGCAATATAGGTTATGAGTAAAACGGGTACAACGATCATAAATAAAAAGGAAGCATACATAATTATGGCGATGCTCCATCGTTTATATTGAAAATAATCCCTATATTTTCTCATTAGATATAGATCCCCCTACTCATATCAAACATCAAGTAGTATCTAATATTCGTTAATAGGAATCAACATCCTTCTTCTCTTTCGACAAATGCTTTTTCCCGGATATTAAACTGTGCAGGATCATCTCGACTATGACATCGGCTTCAACATGTTCATTATGCCAGATACGCTTCTTTCACCTGATCATTCGAAAGCAGCATTTTGGCGTCATCACTCAAAATAATTTCACCGGTTTGAATGACATAACCGCGGCTCGCAATTTGCAGCGCTTGAAAGGCGTTTTGTTCCACAAGCAGGATCGTCATCCCATTGCGATTTAAATCTTGGATGATTTCAAAGATTTGATCAACGATGACGGGCGCAAGTCCCATCGATGGCTCATCAAGCAGCAATAATTTGGGGTTCATCATTAAAGCGCGAGCGATTGCAAGCATTTGCTGCTCTCCGCCGCTCATAGTGCCCCCTGCTTGTTGAAACCGTTCTTTTAAGCGCGGGAAATAGACGAACGACTGCTCTATTCTTTCTTTAATCAATCGTTTATCCTTAACCGAGAATGCCCCCATCTCCAGATTTTCCTTGACGGTAAGCCTCGGGAAAATACGCCGACCCTCCGGTACATGGGCAATGCCTTCCATTGCTGTAAGATGCGGCAGTTGAGCGGAGATGTTCTTTCCATTAAATATAATGGATCCCTTCGTTTTCACTTGGCCGCAAATGGATTTAAGTGTCGTGGATTTCCCTGCTCCATTTGACCCTATCAACGTGACAATTTCGCCCTCATTGACAGTCAATGTAATCCCCTTTAATGCATGAATGCCTCCATAAAAGGCCTCTACCTCTTGAAGCTTCAGCATGCTCATGAAATCACCTCTTGTTGTATAGCACTTTTTCCTAAATAAGCTTCAATAACCTTTGGATTAGAACGAATTTCCTTAGGCGAACCCACGGCAATTTTCTCGCCGTGATCCAGAACCAAAATGTGCTCGGCAAGCTCCATTACGAGCTTCATATCATGTTCGATTAAAATAATACATATCCCCAGTTCTTGTTGGATTTGTTTAATCAGTCCGGTCAATTCAACTGTTTCCCGTGGATTCATTCCTGCTGCCGGTTCGTCAAGCAGCAGCACCTTCGGTTTGGTTGCAAGGGCTCTGGCGATTTCCAAACGTCTTTGGGCACCGTATGGAAGACTGTTTGCTTCCGCGTTAAGATGCGTTTCCAAGCCTACAAATTGCAATAGCCGGTAAGCCTCTTCCATCCCTTTCTGTTCCTCGTGCCGGACATGCGGCAGATTAAGAAGTGTGCCGAATATTCCCGATTTCAAATGAATATGCATGCCGACCATTACATTCTCCAGCACGGTCATGCTTCCAAACAACCTGATATTTTGAAAAGTTCGGGCAATGCCGAGCTCCGTAATCCGATCTGGCTTGACATTCACTATGGACCTGCCATCCAGCTTGATTTCACCCTCATCCGGTTTATAAATACCGGTAATCATATTAAAGAAGGTCGTTTTACCTGCACCATTCGGTCCAATGACGGCAGCAATTTTCTCCTTCTGAAATTCAAAATTAATCCCGTTTACAGCAACCAAACCACCAAAGCGTTTAACTGCATGCTGAACGCTTAAAACAGTCATTAGAGGACTCCTCCTTTTTGCTGGTTTACGTTTTGAAGCGAGGCAGCATTTGGTGAAGAACTTTCTTTGATAAGCTGTTCATTCACTTGGCGATTTTTTGCGACGATCAAGCCATTTGGCTTAAACACAGCAACTAGAATCAGAATAATTCCAAATATGAAGCGCTGCATTTTAGACGGGGATAATGCGCTGGGAATTTGAACTACACCTTGCATCGACAATTGGTTTAACCAGTTGGTGAATTCAGTTAATACCTGCAGATTAAGAATGGTGACAAGCGCAGCTCCAAGAATAACTCCAGGTACACTTCCCATTCCACCCAAAACGACCATAACCAGAATCGTAATTGACTCGAGCAGCGTAAAACTGGAAGGGTCAATGAAAGTTTGCTTGGCTGCGAAGACGACACCCATCATCCCAGAGAATGAAGCGCCAATAGCAAATGCGGTTAATTTGGTGCGAATTAAGGGAATGCCCATGGATTGTGCGGCTATTTCGTTCTCCCGAACCGCTTTCCAGGAACGACCCAGTCGAGAATGCTCCAATCGTCTAACTGCGAAAATAACAATCGCCAATATAGCAATGACAATAAAATAAAATTGATACGGGTGTGTAAATTCAAAACCGAATAAATTCGGAGGCTTTATGGAGGAAATCCCCATGGCACCGTTTGTAATATTGATCGGTTTTTCCAAGTTGTTAAATATGATCCGAATAATTTCTCCAAATCCCAGCGTCACGATTGCCAAATAATCTCCCTTAACTCTAAGAACAGGTAAACCTAGCAGAATGCCAAATAGTGCAGCAATAAAACCGCCAATCAGAAGAAAAATCCAGAATGTGGAGCCAGAAAGAGGAAACAAGTGTCCAGGTATGAAGTTGTTCGCTTGAGCGGTGGAAAAAATTCCATACGTATAAGCTCCAAGCGCAAAGAAAGCAACGAATCCTAAATCCAACAGTCCAGCGAAACCAACAACAATATTAAGCCCGAGTGCCATTGCGATGTAAATGCCGCTCTGTGTAGCGACTTCCATATAGGAGTTATAGGATGGTCCTCCAGATGTTGCGAACGGAATAATCAAGATGAGCAAAATACCGCCGATGAACCATTTGACTCTATTGGAAAATGAAGTATAGTAAAGCATCAACAGAGAAGCCAGTAATAATAAAAATGCGACAACCGATTTAGCCATCAAATAGACGCTTAGTGCCGTGACCGCGACAAAGAGAACAAATATCAGGGCTTGAATTTTCGTGTTTTGCATGTATGCCTGTCTTATTTTATGCATCGCAATCACCTACACTTTCTCTTTAACGGCTTTTCCGAACAGACCCTCAGGTTTGAAAATCAACACTATAATTAGAATCATGAACGAAAATACATCTTTATACTCCGCGCCAAAACTGCCGTTTGTCAGTAATCCGAGATTCGAAGAAGCGAACATTTCCAATAGCCCGATGACGAGTCCGCCGAACATGGCTCCACGAATATTGCCGATACCTCCAAGTACAGCGGCAGTAAAAGCTTTCAAACCAAGTATATAGCCAATAAACGGATCAATTGTACCGTATTGCTGCGCAAATAATACGCCTGTAGCTCCGCCTAATGCAGAACCGATGAAAAAGGTTAATACGATGACTTTATTAACATTAATAGACATGAGTGATGCCGTTTCACGATCTTGCGCAACCGCACGCATGGCTACTCCCCACTTGGTGCGATTTACGAACAAATCCAATCCGATCATCAGCAATACAGCCACCACGATGATAATGATCGTATTGATTTTCAATGAAGCGTCACCGAGAAAAGATCCAAGAGAAGAAGTGCCGATGGTGATATTCTTGTCATATAGCGTGATGGAACTTACGATATAGTTTCCTGTTCTTAACTCGGAAATAAAGCGGACAAGATCTTGAAGCACATAGGAAACCCCGATAGCGGAGATGAGCGAGATCAGCTTTGGCGCTTTTCGAAGAGGCCGATAAGCAATTCGTTCAATACCCACACCCATAACCCCCGTGAAAAGCATCGCGATAACCAGTATAAGAACGTAAGCTGCCCAACCTGGCATACTGTTAAGCCACCCGGTAGTATGAAACACATACAATACCGATGTACCAACAAATCCGCCGGTCATAAAGACTTCTCCATGAGCAAAATTGATGAGCTCAAGAATTCCGTATACCATGGTATAGCCTAGCGCGACGACCGCATAAATGGCACCTAAAGCAAGACCGTCGATCAATACCTGGGGGATTGTGTGCAGGATGTTTACAATCATAAATTACTCCTTTCGGGATTATAAATCATAAAGAGGTACGGCATAAAAACAAGCACATACCTCTTTATTGTAGGTTAATTCATGAAATTACGATTACTTGCTTACTTCGGATATCATAGTGCCCGGATATTTAGGACCATCGAATTTATAAATGAATACTTTGGCGTAAGTGTTATCACCTTTGCCGTCAAAGCTAACCTTCGTTGCTACACCTTGGAAATCTTTCGTGCTGCGTACCGCATCACGAACTTGTTCACGTGTAGCCACTTTTCCGCCATTTGCTTTTATCGCGGTTTTCAATCCATTTAAAATGACAGACATACAATCATAAGCATATGCCGAATAACCGTCAGGGCCCTTACCGAATTTTGTTTTGTATTGATCAGCCCATTTCTTTCCATCATCAGTTTTTGTAATATCTGCTGCGATAGAGCTGTACAAGGCATCCTTCACTTTGTCTCCGGCGACATCAACCAGACCTTGAGAGTCAAGAGCGTCTCCACCCATGACTGGAACCATAATTCCTTTGTCACGCGCTTGTTTAATGATCAGGCCAGCCTCGCCATATAACCCTCCGAAAAAGATGAAGTCAGGTTTTTTGCTAAGCGCAATGTTCAGCACCCCGTTGAAATCTTTCTCTCCTACTGTAATGCCCTCATAACCAGCTATTGTGGCACCCAGCTTCGTAGCTGCGTCTTTAAAGGCTTCTGCCAAACCTTGTCCATATGCCGTTTTGTCTTGAATGACAAAAATATTTTTGGCTTTCACCGTTTTCACAGCGTAATCCGCTGCGGCAGGACCCTGAAAATCATCACGCGCAACAATTCGGTTCACCACTTTCAAATTACGGTCTGTGACTTGGTTTGCTGTATTGGAAGGAGATACCATCACAATATTGTTTTTCTCATAAACAACGGAAGAAGGAATGGCGACTCCTGAGTTCATGTGTCCGACTACTGCAAGAATGGACTGATCAGCACTTAATAATTCTGCATTGGCAACCCCTTTTTTCGCATCTCCTTGATCATCATAAGGAACAAGCTGTAAATCGAAACCAAGTTTTTCAAACTCAGCCTTATTAGCTTCCATAGACATTTGAGCGCCGAGTTTAATAGCTTCCCCCTGAACAGAGCTTCCTCCTGACAAAGGTGATTGTGTAGCAATTTTAATAACGGTTTTTGTGGCTGCTGCAGCGGTTGATTTTGCTGTAGCTGTTGAGCCAGAGGTCGTAGTCGAGCCTCCGCTTCCGCACCCTGCCAACAAACCCAATGCAAGAACTGAGGAAATAATTGCTGTTTTTTTCAATTTCATGTAATAATCCTCCCTAATAATGTTATGTATTATAACAACTACTATCTATATTAACATATAATATACACTCAATCCCATATTATTGTAAATGTATTTGTTTCCAAGTGCATTAATGTCATGTAATCTAACATTTGTACCCATTTTATTCCATAAGAAAAAGAAGCTGCCGCTAAGCAAGCTCCTCAAATTTCTTTCCTAAATTTTTGATTAACATTAATTGCCTATTTTATGTATCATGTCCAGGAACGATCGCAGCACCTGCGTCTCCTTATTTTTTCTCCAAATAAAGCCCATCTCCAGACTCGCATCTACCCCTTCGAGCTCGCGATAAACAACCCCATTGTTTTGTTGTTCCCGAAAAGATGCAGGCACAAGTGAAATGCCTATACCCGCTGAAACAAATGCGACAATCGTCAATATTTCGGGTGCCTCCAATGCAATTTGGGGATAGTATCCCGATTGATGACAGATATGAATGACAGTGTCATAATAACTCGCCCCATTTCGTCGTGATGTGATAATAAAGGGTTCATTGGCAAGATCTTCTACACGTAAGGTTGTCCTGCTGGACAAAGGATGCGATTGAGGAAGAACGACTACCAATGGTTCATGCTGAATAATCTGATTAATCAAGTAAGGACTTTGTACCTGGGAGCGAATCACACCCAGATGAATGCTGCCTTCATGAAGAGCCTGTAGTTGATTTTCCGTCTTCATTTGATGAAGCACCAGATGAACGGATGGGAATAAGGTCCGATATTTCTGCACCCAAGGAACAATGTTATAGGTTGTTGACCCTACAAATGCAATTTCCAATCTGCCGGCAGCACCTTGGTGCGCTCTTTCTGCAGCTATCTGAGCCTTCTCTGTACGGGTCAAGATTAAACGTGCCTCTTCCAAATAAACTTTTCCAGCTTCAGTCAGTTCTACGCGGTGCTTATTTCGCAAGAGTAACGGGAAGCCCAATTCAACCTCCAACTGACGAATTTGTTGGCTTAATGGAGGCTGTGAAATATTCAGACGTGAAGCGGCCCTGCCAAAATGAAGTTCCTCTGCAACCGTAATAAAGTATCGCAAATGTCGTAATTCCATAGTCCCATCACCCCAAACAACACATAGATTCAATCAATATGAGTATAGTATGTTTTGCTCTACCTGTCATACTTCAAACCTATCACCAAGTTCATCATGGGTATTAGACGCCCAAAGTTATTGGAGATATACTTAATAATATGTATGAAAAAGGAGGAGTAAAACGATGGACCCTCGTTATGTCCCCGGTCTTGAAAACGTTATCGCCAGTGAAACGAACTTATCTTTCCTTGATGTCGAGCATGAAGAAATCGTTGTGCGCGGCTATGAATTGATTGAGCTTGCAAATAAGGTCTCATATCTGGATATTATTTGGCTCTTGCTGGCCGGAAATCTACCGACGACAAAGGAACGCAAGACCTTGGAAGAAGCATTGAGGTCGGAGTATGTCTTCCCTCAAGAGATTCTATCGATTTTACAATTACTCCCCAAACAGGCAAATATGATGGATGTTCTCCGGACAGGTATTTCCGCTCTTGCGAGTTTTGATGATGATCTAGAAGATCGTTCCCATGACGCAAATTATCGAAAAGCGATTCGTCTTCTCGCCAAAGTGCCGCAAATTGTTGCGAATGGTTATCACGTTCTAAGGGATGAGCCCGTGGTGCAACCAAGCCATGATCTTTCGTACAGCGCGAATTTTCTTTATATGATTACGGGAAAAGTTCCTGCCAAAATGGAAGAGGAAGTGTTTGACCAGTCATTAATCGCCTACAGCGAGCATGAAATGCCTAACTCTACATTTGCAGCACGCGTTATCGCTTCGACGCAATCCGATATGTATGGCGCGTTAACTGGTGCAGTCGCTTCCCTTAAGGGGACTCTGCACGGGGGTGCCAATGAAGCAGTTATGAAGATGCTCCTTGAAGCAGGAGATGCAAGTAAAATCGAGCAGCACATGATGAATAAACTAGCCAAGAAAGAACGGATCATGGGTTTTGGGCATCGTGTTTATATGAAAAAGATGGATCCCCGTGCGCTGCTTATGAAAGAGGCGTTGGCTAAGCTGGCAAAAGAAAAAGACCGAATTGAATTATACAATATTTGTGTGATTGGCGAAGAGTTGATGAAGCGTGAGAAAATGCTTTTTCCGAATCTGGACTACTACGCCGCACCCGTTTATTATTTACTCGGAATTCC
Organism: Paenibacillus sp. GP183; assembly: GCF_900104695.1. Classification (NCBI taxonomy): domain Bacteria; kingdom Bacillati; phylum Bacillota; class Bacilli; order Caryophanales; family Paenibacillaceae; genus Paenibacillus; species Paenibacillus sp. GP183. The sequence goes on along the minus strand of NZ_FNSW01000001.1, from coordinate 5,379,460 downwards.
CATCGATTTGTTTACTCCTGTCTTCTTTGCAGCTCGTATAGTTGGCATTGCCGCACATGTTATGGAGCAGCATGAGAACAATCGTCTGTTCAGACCTCGGGTTATTTATACGGGACCGCGTGATCTGCATCCTTAACAATTGGAAATGATCCCATCCACATTTATGAAGAGAAAGGAAAGTTAAAATGAGCTCTGTGCATCACTCAGTCACGAATAAACAAGAATTTGACCCGCTGATTGTCGAGATTGCGGATTATGTGCTGGATTATAAGCTTGATAGTGAAGAGGCGTATCGCATTGCCCAACATGTTCTGATCGACTCATTGGGAACAGGTCTTCTGGCGCTTCGTTTTCCGGAATGCACCAAGCTACTAGGTCCAATCGTTCCGGGTGCAACGCTTCCTGGTGGAGCTCGGGTGCCAGGTACAAGCTACGAGCTTGATCCTGTGCAGGCGGCATTTAATATTGGAACGATGATCCGCTGGTTGGACTTTAATGATACCTGGCTTGCCGCCGAGTGGGGACATCCTTCGGATAACCTGGGCGGTATTCTGGCTGCAGCCGACTATTTAAGCCGCGTCCGAATATCGGAGGGCAAAGCCCCCTTGAAAATGATCGACGTTCTAACTGCTGCGATAAAAGCTCATGAAATCCAGGGTGTTTTGGCACTTAAAAACAGTTTGAACCAGGTTGGACTTGATCATGTTCATTTGGTAAAGGTCGCCTCAACAGCTGTTGTGACAGCGATATTAGGTGGCAGGAAAGAGGAAGTGCAGAATGCTGTCTCTAATGCATGGATAGACGGTGCAAGCTTGAGAACCTACCGTCAAGCCCCTAATGCAGGCTCGCGCAAGTCATGGGCTGCCGGAGACGCGACAAGTCGAGCTGTAAAGCTGGCACTGATGGCGTTAAATGGCGAAATGGGCTATAGATCGGCTTTGTCGGCAAACATGTGGGGCGTTGAGGCTGTGCTGTTCAAAGGCAAGAAATTGGAGCTTGGGCGTCCGTTTGGCTCCTATGTGATGGAAAACATTCTCTTTAAAATATCATTTCCAGCTGAGTTTCACGCTCAAACGGCGGTCGAATGCGCATTTGACTTACATGAGCTTGTCAAATATCGGCTGGATGACATCCAACAAATCACATTGACGACTCATCAATCCGCCATTCGGATCATTGACAAGAAAGGGCAGCTTCACAATCCTGCCGACAGGGATCATTGCCTCCAATACATGGTCGCCATAGGCCTGATTTTCGGAAATCTGCAAGCTGAGCACTATGAGGATGATGTGGCTGCGGACCCCAGAATCGATGCCATACGCGACAAGATGGTCGTCATCGAGGATGAGCAATACAGCAAAGACTACCTTGATCCTGACAAGCGCTCCATTGCCAACGCGATTCAAGTAGAATTCAAGGACGGGACAAAGTCGAATAAGATCATTTGCGAATACCCGATCGGTCATCGAAGACGGCGCAATGATGGCTTGCCGAAAGTATGGGAGAAGTTCGAAAGCAATTTACTGACCAGATTCCCAAGAAAAAAGACGGCTGACATTCTGGACATTTCCCACGATTATGATCGTCTCGTTGAAATGCCGGTATCGGATTACTTAAAATTGTTTGTCATCTAAAAAAGAGTGCATCTGCAGTGTTAAATGGAGGTAACTATGACCTGGTTAATAGAAGAAGAACCTGATCAAAAACAGTTGGCTGCCGAGTTTCGGAGGCTTGTAACGTCCGGATCCATTGTGAAAATCCCCGGAGCACATGATGGGATGGCTGCAAGAGTTGCCAAGCAATTCGATTTCAAAGCCTTATATTTGTCGGGTGCAGCTTATACCGCAAGCCGCGGATTGCCTGATTTGGGATTGATTTACTCCAATGAAGTGGCTGAGCGTGCCCGTGAGCTTGTTCGGTCATCTTGCCTGCCTGTGCTTGTAGATATCGACACGGGTTACGGAGGAGTCTTGAACGTTGCCAGAACGGCAAAAGAAATGGTTGAGGCCAAGGTAGCAGCCGTGCAGATTGAAGACCAGGAATTGCCGAAAAAGTGCGGTCATCTGAATGGAAAAAACCTTGTATCCGCAGAAGAAATGGCACAAAAAATAAGTACGATCAAGGAAATCAGTCCGACCCTGTTTGTAGTTGCACGCACCGATGCAAAAAGTGTTGAGGGAATCGATGCGGCGATCAAAAGAGCCAAGCAATATCTGGCCGCAGGTGCCGATGGCATTTTCCCGGAAGCACTTGAAAATGAAGAGGAATTCAAACAATTCACCGATGCTGTCCAATGTCCGATGCTCGCCAATATGACAGAGTTCGGCCGAACGCCTTATTATACGGCTGAACAGTTCGAATCCTGGGGCTTCAGCATGGTGATTTATCCCGTTACTTCGCTGCGCGTTGCCGCAAAAGCCTACGAGCGGGTTTTTGCGGAAATCAGCCAAACAGGAACACAAGTCAACTCTCTGGAAGACATGCAAACCCGCAAAGAACTGTATGAAACCATTCGTTATTACGATTACGAAGCATTGGATAGTAAAATTGCAAAAACTATACTTCCCACAAACAAATAGAGTGTAAATTTAAAGGACCCCCTGTTACAAGAACAGGTGATCCTTTTTTTGCTGTAGAACGTAGGAGCTTGACGATTAGAATTTTTAGCAGTTTCTATTGCTTTTGCAATGGGGATCCGAAATTATTAACTTTCTTATGTGGTAAAATAAAAAGCGATCAGTTCAAAAAACACTGATCGCTTTTATTGATTTGATGCGGAAGGAGTCCACACATGTCTGAGAATCACGAAAATTCAGAAGCATACCCCGACAAGAGTCGCCTTAGTTTGCGAGCTGACTGCGAGAACTGCTTCGGCCTATGCTGTGTCGCGCTGCCGTTCGCAGCTTCGGCAGACTTCGCGATCGACAAAGGCGCTGGCCAGTCCTGCCACAACCTGCAATCAGACTTCCGCTGCGGCGTTCACAATAGCCTTAGGCAACTGGGCTTTCGAGGCTGCACGGTTTATGACTGCTTCGGCGCGGGGCAAAAGGTTGCCCAAGTCACCTTCGGCGGACACGACTGGCGGCAATTCCCAGGAACTGCGAAGCAAATGTTCGAGGTGTTCCCAATTATGAGGCAGCTTCATGAGCTGCTCTGGTATTTGACCGAAGCGATGACGCTGCCATCGGCCCATCCGGTCCACGGTGAGCTCAGCTTGGCGCTCGATGAGACGGAACGGCTCACTCGCCTCAGTCCCGACTCACTCATGGAACTGGACGTGGCAGCACACCGAGCAGATGTCAATGCTCTGCACCTACGGACCAGCGAGCTTGTGCGAGCCGAAGCCCGCCGCAAGCTGAAGAACCCTCCGAGACGTCAGAGGACCTTTGGCCGAGGAGTCGATCTCATCGGGGCCAATCTCAGAGGAGCCGACCTAAGATGCGCCAACTTGAGAGGCGCCTACCTTATTGCCGCTGACCTCAGCGGTGCCGATCTGAGATTGGCTGACCTCATAGGGGCTGATTTCCGGGACACTGACCTCAGCGGTGCCGACCTCACCGGGAGCATCTTTCTCACCCAAGCCCAGCTTAACGCGGCGAAGGGCGATGCTGACACCAAGCTGCCGACGTCGCTCTCTCGACCAACGCACTGGTCCACCTCCGGAACATAAGCGTTCTATCATATGTTAAAAATAGGACTAGAAAGGCATAGATCGACATCGGATAATGACATATTCTTCCACGATAAAATGTTAAGATCAAATGGCGCGTCCCAAAAGGGAAATCTATTAATCTCAATTAGGAGGAAGATATGAAATCAAAAAAGTTGTTGAGTGTACTTTTGGTTGGTTTGCTTTTGTCTATGTTATTTTCTCAGGCGGTCTTTGCAAAAAGCCAAAAATCTTTAGTGGCACTAGGTGATTCCATTACCTTCGGCTGGAATTTATCTCCCACAAATGATAGACCTTCTGACCAAGCATTCCCGTCTTTGATTGCAAATAGCGAGGATGACTACCAAGTGAGCAATCTAGCCGTCGGGGGAGCTAAATCTGGGGATTTGCTGGCCTTATTGAAAACGAAAGGCTACCGCGATGCACTTGCTCATGCAAACGTCATTACGCTGGAAATAGGAAGCAATGACTTTCTTCAGGGGACTAAGCCGATCATTGAAAAACTGATCAGCATTCCCGGTTATACACCCACTTTGGCAGATATGCAGGTGATTGGTCTAATTACACAACAATACGGCATGAACTTGACAGCCATTATCAGCGAAATTCGCTCGGTTACCAAAGCGCCAATTATTCTCTATAATATCTACAATCCGTTTTATGGCTTAGATCTGCAGGCAGGCGCATTGCTCGCTTTACCAAATATGATCATCAAATCGTATGACAGCGATCCAAGCATTGTCGTCGCTGATGCGTTCTCAGCTTTTGCCGGAAAACAAAACATCTTGGTGATCCCATACGATGTTCATCCAACTATCGATGGTCATTATGTACTTGCAAAACTGGGCTTACAAGCTTTAGAAACTTTAGATACAAAAAATGAAAAAGACAAAGACAAAGAAAAAGCTGCACACTGAAATACAAAACATAGAAAAAAACTGCCGAAAAAGTCCTTTGGACTTTCTCGACAGCCTGAGTCCCCCAAATGGGGGCTTCTTTGTTCATCATTTCCCTTTTTTCGGTTTCATGTCGACCTCGTAATAATTAACCTGTGAAATCGGGTTAACATTTACATTGGTGACATAATCATAACTCGGCCAAATGGTGTGTGCGGAATAATACGGCAAGTAAGGCATATCCGTCAAGGCAATTTTCTGCACTTCCGCGTATAACTGCTTTCTTTTGTCAGGATTTACTTCGGAACGTGCCGCTTCCAATTTGGCTGTCAGATCCGGATTATTGTACCTTGCTCCGTTAAGACCTTTGGGCACTATGTTAGATGGGTGCAGGTAGCTGAAAAGAATTGTATCTGGATTGATTGCAGGCAGCAGTCTTGAAGATATTTCAAATTCGCCGCTATTTCTCCGCTTGTTATACGTTGGCGAATCCACAAGTTCAAATTGCAGGGTGATGCCCACTTTTTTCAGATACTCTTGGACCAACTGCAGATCTTCGGTTATGCCTGATGACGATGTCGTAAGCTGATGGATGGTAAAGCCGTTCGGCAAGCCCGCTTCAGCAAGCAGCTGCTTCGCTTTTTCCGGATTGAAATCATACTTTGGAACATCGGCTGTATATACATCCATCCACTTGGGCAGCAAGTTAATGGTCGGCGATTCCAACAGCGGATAAGTTGTCTTGATAATTGTTGGCCAATCGATTGCGTACGCATAAGCCTGTCTTACCTTAACGTTATCGAGAGGCTTGACGGACGTGTTGAATACCATGACATTAACAGCCCTGTCTTGACGGGTATTCATAAGAAAACCGGCCTTTTGCAGTCTTTGAACCGTTTCCGTACGATCAATTCGCATGGCCAAATCGACTTCACCGTTCTGCAGCGCAATACCGGCTGTGTCATCATCCTTGATGATGGTGAAAATGATTTTGCTTAGCGGCGCAGGTCCTTTGAAATAGTCGGCATGGCGCGCAAGCACGATTTCTTGATTCGGCTTTAAGCTTTCCAATTCAAAGGGACCAGTGCCGACAGGATTCCATTTGTATTGGTCTCCAAACTTTTCTACGGCTTCCTTTTTAACAATTTGTCCCTGGTGATAGTTGGCGACGATATGAGGAAAATTGCCGTCCACTGTCTTCAGCTTATACACGACTGTATAATTATCGGGGGCTTCGACCGATGCAATGTTGCCGAAGTCGTTTGCGTATGGTGATGCTGTTTTCGGATCAATGATACGTTGGTATGAGTATATGACATCGGCAGCCGTCAGCTCGCCATATCCTTTTTGCCACTTGACCCCTTTACGCAAATGGAACGTCCATGTTTTATTGTCGCTCGATTCCCATTTATCCGCGAGATCGGGAACGATTGCACCTGTCTTTGAATCATACGACACCAAACCGCTATAAATATTGAAAGCGATATTTTCGTTTTCCGTTCGGAAAATGGAGGCAGGATCGTATCCGGCAAAATCGTCGTAAGTACGGACTTTCAGCACTTTGTCCGCAGCCTTCGCCGTACCCCCGGAATTTGCTGGACTGGCTGCAGAAGCATCTTGTTTGGAATTGCCGTTGTTGGAGCAAGCCGCGAAAATGAAAGCAACAGATAGAAGCAGTGCCAACAGGCGGGCAACTCTGAATCCTTTTATCATAGCATGATCCCTCTTCTTCTATTTATAAGTTTTTTAGTCCAACAAATCCGTTGAGCATTGTTTGGTTTTCTGAAGCGGAATTGCCATGCCGTATATATTATATTGTTGCGTGCTCCTTCTTCCTTTCGGAGGCGATTTCTGCAAAATAGGTTGTTGCTTCAAAGCGGTCAATGACATCGGCGTATTTTTGATGCAAGTCGAACAGGTTCACGTAGTGGGACATCTGGGTACGGTCAAAACAAGCTTCAGCCACGACACCCATATGATAGCGGTTCGTTGCGCCGTCAACTACAGTTGACCGTACGCATCCGCTCGTCGATTCGCCGCAGGCAATCAGCGTATCGATACCCATGGAGCGAAGCTGATATGCGAGCACAGTTCCATTAAACGCGCTCGGAGCCGCTTTGCGAAGTACCACCTCTCCGGGCTGGGGCGCAACTTCTTCGACAATATCACTCATTTTTCTGCGAAGCTCCTCCGGAATGTTCGTCGGCCTTCTGCCTATTTTGCCTCCCCAACCGATGACGCCGTCCGTATCCAGTTTCGTGACATGGATGACCGGAATATTGTTCGCCCGGGCTGCGGCCAGCAGCTCTGCCGCGCGGTCCACAGCTTCCCAGCCCTCGAGTCCCATGCCGCCTGGAAGATACTTGATCTGCTCCATCAGCGGCTCTCTCTTCAATCCGAGAACTCCATAGTAGATGTCGATGAGCAGAAGCGCCGGGCTTTTTCCGAACCCGAAAGGTTCTTTTTTGCCCCATAATTTATAATGCTCCTTGTCTTGCTCCGTAAAAAATCGTTCCCACTCTTTTGTCATATCCATTTCCAAATTCCTCCCTGTTTTTTGTTATAAAGCTCTTTCATTCGACTTTGGCTGCGGCATAGAGAAGGGCTCCTTCGGTTCCTCCTCGGGTGGTTCGATGCCTGGTGTTTGCGACTTCCATTTCAACGAGGTAAACAACGAAAATCCAAGCATGGCTGCAACCAGAAACCCTCCGCCCACGTAAAATGCAATCGTTAACCCGAGTGTTTGACCCAAGACTCCGAATATCGCCGGGCTCAAAATTTGCGATATTCGATTCATGATCAGGCGCATGCCCATCAGTTTGCCGCGATTAGGCCCCTGGTCGTCATCGACCATAATCATGATGCTCACCGGCTGATTGATCCCAACCGCGCCTCCAATGACCATAACCAAAATAATAATCCACGCCATGTGCAAACCGGCGAGCGGCGTCAGCACAACGCCAATGGAGGCAATAATGCCGGCTATTATCAATATCCGCTCCATAGACGCCAGGCGCATTAACCACCCTAAACCGTATCTGGACAGCATACTGGCTAAACCACGTATTGAAATGATGGCTGAAATAAGCAATGTTGAGTATCCAAGTCCATCCAAATAAATCGGCATGAAGCTCATATACAGCGATTGAATGTACATGATCAGGAAAGTAGCGACCAATCCGAACTGGACAGAGCGAAATTTCATTAGATGCCAACCGCTGACGTAACTGTCGAGGATGCCTTTCGCCTTCAGCAGATCTTTAGGTTTCACAGATTTTTCAGCTTCAGCATGCTTATAGCCTTTGGCAATCACAAGCAATAATATAAAAAACAGGATTGAGGCTATACAAGCTGCGCCGAAAGTAAATTTATAACCGAACATTTTGTTAACGAATAAAGAGGTTACGCCCCCGCCGATTAACGGTCCCAGCATCCCGCCAGCAGACATCCACATCGAATATTTATTGATGCTGCCGTTACGCTCCTTTTTTCGACCTTCGGAAACCAGCACCTGGAAGCATGACGACATGATAAGGACGCAAATGCCCATAAATACTTGTGATATCGCCATCATCCATAAACTATTGGCAATTATATTGGCAAACAGCGATAAAATAAGTGAGACGCTTCCGTATTTCAACATTCGCATGGGGCCGATCGAATCGATCAGCTGCCCTATCGGCATCGCGATAAAGATAGGCAGAATCGCACGCATCGTAACCAAGAACCCGATCGCTGCTGTAGAGGCGCCGGCTTCCTGCGCATAGAGTGAGAAAAAGGGCTGCGCCATGCCGGTAATGGTATAAAAAAAGCCTCCGCCATAAATGCCGAATTTCCTGTAAAACTCAGGAGACAACATGGCAGGAGACCTTTCTGCTCACTCGGTAATCTTCGAGTTTTGGTTTTTCTTGCATGCATCTTTCCGTTACTTGAGGGCAGCGGGAACTAAACGCGCAGCCTGTTGGCGGGTTCGCCAAGCTAGGCAATTCCCCTTGAAGCAATTCAATATTCCTGCTTTCTTCCACCCTTGGGTCCGGCACGGGAACGGCGCTAAGCAGAGCCTTCGTATAAGGATGGGCGGGGTTATTGAATATTTCTTCAGCAGGGCCGCTTTCTACGATTTCACCCAAATACATAACCGCAATCGTATCGGAAATATAGCGAACGGTTGACAGATCATGGGAAATAAAGATAAAACTAAGCCCCATCTCTTCTTTTAAATCGCACAGCAGATTAATGATTTGCGCCCTGACGGAGACGTCCAGCGCCGATGTCGGTTCGTCCGCAACAATGACGGTTGGATTCAATGCGAGCGATCTTGCAATCCCTATGCGCTGGCGCTGTCCGCCGCTTAACTGACTGGGATAACGGTCCAAATATGACGTTTCAAGCCCGACCTTCTGAATCAAATCCCGCACTTTCTGTTTGCGTTCCTCTTTAGTGCCGATCTTTTGCACATTAAGCGGTTCTCCGATAATATCACTGATTTTCATTTTCGGGTTGAATGAAGAATAGGGATCTTGGAAAACGATCTGGATATTTCCATCCATGTGGATGCTCCCTGAAGTAGGCTTATCCAAATCCAGCAGCATCCTGGCAGTTGTGCTTTTGCCGCAGCCGCTTTCCCCAACAATGCCGATCGTTTCGCCTCTCTTCAGGGTCATATTAATGCCATTGACGGCGCGGATGACCGTACTTTTCTTCCACGGGACCAACGATTTTTTCGTAAAATGCTTGTTCAAATCCTGGATTTTCAAAACAGTGTCGCTTGCATATACTTCCTTCGTCTTTTCTGAATCCATGGACTTGACGTATTTGTAGCTCAAAAGTTCAACGATTTTGTCTTCCCCTTCACTCATTAACCCATTTTCCAGCCAGCAAGCAGCCGATTGATTGCCGCCCCGCAAGGTAAGATCAGGCGATTCCAGATAACAGCGGTCGATAGCAGCCGGGCATCGATCTTTATAAGAACAACCGGTAACCGGCAATTTCATATCGGGCGGGAAACCTTGAATTTGCAAAAGCCGGTTCTTCTTTTCCCCGGCGACGCTTGGTATCGCCTTGAGCAAGCTTTGCGTATACGGATGCTTCGGCTGGCTGAAAATTTCATGAACCGTTCCGAATTCAATGATCTTTCCGGCATACATGACCGCCACCTTTTGCGCGAAGCGGGCAACCAGCCCCAAATCATGAGTAATGAACATCATAGTGGTGCCTGTCGTTTCCGCCAATTCTTTTAACAATTGGACAATTTGTGCCTGAATGGTTACATCCAGAGCGGTCGTCGGTTCGTCGGCAATGATCAGCTTCGGGTTGCAGGATAGCGCCATCGCAATCATGACACGCTGCCTCATGCCTCCGCTGAGTTCAAACGGATAAGCGGATATTCGTTTATCCGCATCAGGAATGCCGACGCGCGCCAAAAGATTAACGGCCAAGCTGCGCGCATCTTTAGCGTTTAATTTCAAATGCATCCGAATCGGCTTTACCATCTGGTCTTCGATCTTCATGACCGGGTCGAGCGACGACATTGGATCTTGAAAAATGGTGCCGATTGCGCTCCCACGGAGCTTATTTAATTCCCGTTCTCCCAGCCCGATGAGCTCCCTGCCTTCCAGCTTGGTGCTGCCTGAAACCACTTTGCCGGGAAAAGCCAGCAATTGGATCAGGGACATAGCCATCGCGCTTTTGCCCGAACCGCTTTCGCCGACAATGGCCAAACGTTCTCCGCGCAGAAGATCAAAAGAAACGCCGTTTACCGCCTTCACCGTACCCGAATCCGTAAAAAAATGAGTATTCAAATCACGAACTTGCAAGACCGGTTTCTTTTGAACAGCTTCCATATCTATCATGTGCCCTCCTCATGACATTACAAGTGGGGTTACGTTTATTTCCTTGCTTTTGGATCCAGCTTTTGGCGAATGCCGTCGGATAAAAAATGAAGGGAAATTGCAATGAGAAAAATAGCGAGCCCCGGCAGCGCCGAAATCCACCAAGCTTGCTGCAGGTACTGCTGCCCTTCCTTAATAATATTTCCGAGAGACGGCTCCGGAAGCTTGATTCCAAGCCCTATAAAGCTCAAACTGGCTTCGAGCAATATCGCGTTGGCAGCGGCAATGCTGGCGGCTACGAGCAGCGGTGCAATCGTATTCGGGATGATGTGTTTGGCCATAAGCCATCCCTGAGAGGCTTTCATAGTCTTGGCAGCTTCAATATAGGTTCGCGATTTTAAGCTGAGCACGATTGAACGCTGCAAGCGAATGAATCTGGGTACGTCCGCCACAGTAATTGCGATGATCACGGGACCAATTCCGGCTCCGAGAATGGCCACCAGCATGATAGCCAGCAAAAGCGATGGGAAAGCAAGGAAAATATCGACGATCCCCATTATAATTCGGTCCACATACTTTCCGTAAAAACCCGAGATTGTTCCCAAAACAAGACCAAAAATAAGTGAAATGACCGCAACGGCAAAGCCCACAGTCAGAGAAACTTTACTTCCCGCCAGAGTTCTGCTGAGCACGTCTCTGCCCAGTTTATCTGACCCGAATGGATGTTCCAGCGATGGCGCTTGCAAGCTCGCGCGCACGTTCGATTCCAAAGGTGGCTGCAAGGGAAGCCAAGAAGCAAATATCGTTGCAAGCACAAAAGGAACGAGGATGACCACAGCATATAAAATACTTTTATTTGCATAAATAAACCGCAGATACGGTATGTGCACTCTTGCTGGTTTTGCCACCGGGCTGAACGGCGTTCCAACGGCTTTTTGGTTCATTTCAAATATCCCTCCTTTTGTCCAAATAGGTTAGGTCTGCACTCTCGGATCGACTCTTTTGTAAATCAAATCCGTCATATAATTCACCAAAATGAAAATAAAGGAGTAGAATAAAATACCATTTTGTACAAGCGGATAATCCCGGCTGTTAATTCCGCTGATCAGCAAAGTTCCATTTCCCGGTATGGAGAAGATGTATTCCACAATAACCGCTCCATTTAACAGGTTTGCGAAGCTTAGACCAATGACAGTGATAATCGGCAGCATGGAATTTTTTAATGCATGCCTGAATACCACAACAATTTCCGACAGGCCCATCGAACGCGCCGTCCTCACATAATCCTCGTTCAACACCTCAAGCACCGAAGTACGGGTAATCCTCGCCAGCGTGGATATTTGGGTAAGGGAAAGAACGATAACAGGCAGCGCCAGCCTCTTCATCAACATGAAGGGATTATCAAATTGAATTGCGCCGCTCGCCGGCAGCAAATGCAAAGTAAGGGACAGCAGCAGCATCAGAAGCAGCGAAGACATGAAAGAAGGCATCAATTCACCAACCATCGAAGCCGAGGTGAGGGCATTATCCATCGCCCTCCTTCCTTTATTCGCGTGGAAAGCGGCGACCGTTCCAAGAGGTATGGCGATCAAGATGGAAACTAAAAGAGTGAATACAGCTAGAGTGAATGTGATCGGAAGAGCTTTCAATAGCAGCCCTGTAATTGGGAGGGAAGTCGTGAGCGTATTTCCCAAATCAAATCTTATAAGACTTTTGAGATAATCGAGATATTGCATCCAAAGCGGAGCGTTAAGCCCCAGCTTTTGCCGAAATATCTCCAAAGCCTCTCCGGAAAGGTTGTCCCCTGCCATAGCCGCTGACGGGTCGCCCGGAATCAAACGAATGGAGAAAAACACCAATGAAACTACGCCTAGCATCGTCACAAACAGCTGCAAAGTTCTTTTTATGGAATAGCTGAGCATCTTATTTCACCACCCAAACCGTTTTATACCAATCCAATCCATTTATGCGATTCAAAGAGATTTGTCATACTGTTTTCAGCAGATTACGATTCGCGAGATGTTCGAGCACCTCATCAATGTGCATCACATCGGCGTATTTATGGTGAAGATCAAACAGACTGACTTTGTGGGATAAAGGACTGCGGTCAAAACAGCATTCCTCCACAACAACGGAATGGAGGCCGTGGGAGTATGCATCGACCACGCTGGCGCGTACGCAGCCGCTCGTGGATTCCCCGCAAACGATCAAGCTGTCGACGCCCATCATCGTTAAATAAGCTGACAACGGGGTACCGTAAAAACCGCTTGCCCTTGTTTTATAAATGATCAAATTTTCCGGTTCCGGTTTGAAATCAGGAAATATTTCATAGGAGTTTTCACTTTTTACAGAAGTCGATTTACGGTTTGTTGAGGAAAACGATCCCTTTTCCCTTGTTCTTTGGTCTCCCGTCAAATAAATGACAGGGTAACCGTTCGATCTTGCAGCCTCGAGTAATTTTTTCGTTGGCTCAATGGCTTCCCAGGCATGAATTCCACAGGAACTTGGAAACTCTTTTTGCAATTCAATAACCGGCTTAGGGCCTCCCTCGTAGGCAAGGTTATACAGGTCGACCACCAGCACGGCTGGTTTTTTGCCTACATAGGTTTCCCGTCGATACGGTTTATAAATTTCCAGCAGCTCTTCACTAACGAGTTCTTTCCAACAATGATCTTCAAAATCGTATTTCATTTCACAATCTCCCCTCGATTTGGCAAATTGGCAGAACTTCTACTTTTTACATGTGTAATATTATCTAACACAAAATAACGTTACCTTATATTTGTTAACATCATATTGAAAAATTAATGACATGTAAATAACCGAATATGAATGGTTTTATTGAAAAAACTAATGATAGCGAATACATTTACTGTGAGAATCCGAAAATCCTGTGACAAATCTCTAGTTTCACATGTTATAATGAATTTGTTACGTTATGTTACTTGACATAATAAAAACTTTGGAGTGATGCATAATGAATTTAGTACAAATCAGTACCTTTCTTTCCGTCTATCAAATAGGGAGTTACACTAAAGCTGCAGAACTGTTGTATTTGCCTCAGCCGACGATTTCCCATCGGATCAGCCAGTTGGAGAAGGACTTAGGGAAGTCTTTACTGATTCGCGGAAAGAGAAGTATAAAGCTCACAGAAGAAGGAAAAGCCTTTCTGCCTCATGCCCAAAGAATTCTCGGCGCTTTGCAAAAAGGCAAGGAGGCTGTGGAGAGGATTGGACAGGGGGCTACAGGGTCCTTGTCGATTGGCTGTAATAATTCATTTGCCCATGCGCTTCCGGAAATTATGGACTCATTTACTGCGGAATATCCGAATATATCCATAAAGGTTTACTGTTATCCCACAAAAGAGCTTATACGCATGATGAAAAACCAGATTTTCCAACTATGTATCACCCGTTATGCAAGTAATGACAGCGAGATTGTCTACCGCCCCGTACATAGTGAGCAGACCAAGCTATTCGTATCCCCCGAGCATCACTTTGCAAATAGGGGGTGTGTCTCTTTGGATGAAATTTCAAAAGAACCGCTTATTACGTTCACCAGTGTTTCGCAGTATCGAAAAATTTTCGATTTAACGTTAAGCCAATTCAATTTGACCTATCAGGCCAAATATGAAACGAACAATTTGCAATTAATGAAGCACTTTGTAAAAAGAAATATGGGAGTTTGCCTCGTTGGGAATTTATCAATGAGAAGAGAAGTTGAACAAAAAGAGCTGGTCCAATTAGAAATTGAACACAACCCTTTTCCTTCCACCCAGATCTTTGTCGCTTGTCTCAACAAAGAATTAAACAGCTTGGATTATTTGTTCATTAAGCATTTTGAAGAAGGAATCAACAATAAATTCGAATTTCAAAAATCAGTATCCGCAGGTACGATAAATTAATTTTAATGCAAGAAGGTATTAATCTAGATTAATACCAAAATTCTCAAGCAAGGCTGCTTTATACTCATCTTGATTCTGCGGGGTAAAGGTCCTTACCCCCGCGGAACTAAAGATGCGAAATTCTCGGCCTGCGATCGTATTGCGTCCCTCCGGTGTTCGTATGGCGACCATTGGGTTTTGGGTAAAGATCGAATCAGGCGCGTTCTCACACCAGAAGCTCGCAAAGATGAAGTCCTTCGGCAACTGAGGCTCCTCCGTGAAGGAGTAAATTTTGTTCCATTCACCGTTCTTCTGCTCGCAAAGCACCCAGCCGTAATACGGATCGCGCTCGAGACGGTAGCACTCCTCGCCTTGCCGCTGATCAATACCTTCTATTAAAATAATCGATCTGCGGGGTAAGATACCGCCCACGCCGACATCGCACAAGTATGCCGCGCCTTCTGCTTCTACCTTCAGGACATGATGACGTCGTTTCGGCGGAGTATTCGGTTCGTCTCGCCAAAATCGGGCGAACAAGTCAGTGACCGGATAACCAAGCTCCCGCAGCAGCCAGCCGAATAAAGCGTTCAGCTCGAAGCAATATCCTCCACGCCGACGCATGATAACCTTTTGATATACATCCTGCGGATCCAACGATAAAGGTATATGGTCCAGGATATCCAAATTTTCGTACGGAACCGTATGCAGATGACACTCCTGCAGGTCGGACAGCGTTTTTACACTGCCGTCGAGCGTTCCTTTAAATCCAATGCGCTCCAAATAGTTCTGAATTTGACTATTATTACTGAGCATGCTGAACACACCATCCTTTTAAGTACTGTAATAATGTAAATTTATCCCTGTACAAAGTCGATTTGTAAATTATAGAATACATATTAGCTACTAGTTGAACTCTCCTCCCATTTCAGGTCATTAGACTATCATATTTGCTGCGGTAAGGAAAGGAACTTATCATCATGAATCAAAACGAATCCTTATTTGTTCACGCTTTTAATCATACGCCTATTGGCATGGCATTAGTTGCCCCTGATGGTCGCTGGTTAAAGGTCAATCCTGCTTTATGCGATATGTTTGGATATTCAGAGCAAGAGCTTTTATCTTCGAACTTTCAAGCTATTACGATTGAGGAAGATTTAGAATTGGATTTTGAAATGATACGCGAAGCTTTAGAGGGTAAAATTGATAGTTACACTTTTGAAAAACGACATTATCATCAAAATGGAAACATAGTATGGGTATCTATCAGTTCTTCTTTGATTCGCGACGAGCATGGAAAACCTCTTTATTTTCTCTCCCAAACCGAGGATATTACGGTACGAAAAAAAACGACGGTACAACTTCGCCATCTTCAAAAATTAAGCGAACTCATATCCGAAAGTGAACAGGACATACTTATTTATTTGTCTCCAGACTTTATTTATCAGTATGTATCACCCAGCTTAAAGTCTATCCTTGGATATGAAGCTGAAGAAGTTGTTGGGAAATTGGCTGTGGACTTTCTGCACCCTGATGATTTTTTAAAAGTCGCAAATCCTGATATTTTTCAAAAGTCTGATGTCAACACGCTTACCTGTCGTATACGTCATAAAAATGGGGATTATGTTTGGTTTGAAAACGCTGTAAAAGTAGTCCGAAATGAACAAGGGGAAATTGAAAAAATATTAAACATTGCCAGAGATATAACGGAAAGAATGAAAGTTGAAGAAGAAAGAATTCATACGCAGCAAACTATTATCAATTCAGAAAAACTTTCAATAGTCGGTCAATTAGCTGCCGGTATCGCACATGAGATTCGCAATCCATTAACAGCCGTTAAGGGTTTTCTAAAACTATTGGAACGTCAAATGGCAGAAAACTTGCATTATTTTGAAATACTAAATTCTGAAATAAATCGAATAGAACTCATAGTTAATGAGTTATTGATACTTGCAAAACCACAAGTGATAAATTATCAAAAAAAAGATGTTTGCAACACTTTAGAACACGTTATCGCCTTACTCGAATCTCAAGCCCTATTGAAGAATGTGATCATACATACGAAATTTTGTGAAGACGAAGTGCTTATCCATTGCGACGAGAATCAACTAAAACAAGTTTTCATTAATTTTATTCAAAACTCAATTGAATCCATGCAAAACGGTGGAGAAATCCTAGTGAATGTTGCTAGAAATCAAAAGAGCTTTATAAGCATTACTATCGAGGATCAGGGCTGTGGATTATCAGAGGAGCAATTGGCAAAGCTAGGGCAGCCTTTTTTTTCTACAAAGGAAACAGGTACAGGATTAGGGTTTATGGTGAGCAAAAAAATTATTGAAAGCCATAATGGAACTCTACATGTAACTAGTAAAGTTAATATTGGGACGAAAATTGAGATGGCCTTCCCCATCTAACCAGGCCGGCTGTTTATAGCTTTCTCCGCGAGATATTCCTCGTCCTTTTTGACATAGATGTCGTATTGGTCGTTATCATTTCTGTTGAAGCTCCTATCGTAGCTTGTTATTCGGCTGCGATAGGAAACTCCGTGACTTTTTAATTTATTTACCGCATCATAATATTCCGATTGATTAAATGAAGTAAAGACAAGGCGTCTATGCTTGGAAAAAAGAAACATGATGAGATTCATAATGAGCTGCTCGATATTTCCCCATAATCATCATCGCCCCCATTATATACGATTTGAATCCAGCCTTTGAAATCCTTAGGAATTAAAAAAACATCTGGAGATCTTCCTTTGCCGCTGCATCCCGTAAATAATAAAGAGATAATGCTGCTGAAGAATTCATCTTAACATCTCTCCATATATCAATTGGTTGAATACTTCCATATTACCACAATATGCGGCCAGTTGAGGAAACACCTCATCGGACATGAAATCTCAGCCAGTTTCAAATGTCAAAAGGAGCTGCCGAGGCAGCTCCTTCATCAGTTATGGCCTATATTGCTCCTCTAGCAATGTAATCTTGTCAGTAACAATAACAATATTAAATAGCCGGTCAACAAGGTTAGTTTTTTCTGAAACAAAATCATTGAATGCTATGTATTTCAGCAAAGCCCCATTCAATTCATATATCATTGCGTCATTTCTTAGGACTACTTTGTCATTTTCAATAATTTCATTTCTAATATAAAAATTGTTACTTAAGGAAGCGGCATTAGGATTATTATCTTCCTGAGCTGCTTTTTTGGCATCATCTCCATGAAACCAATTCACATAATCAAAGACTAAATAATACACACCTTTTTCATTTCTTAACTCTTTAATAAAAGCTAATTTTTTTGATACCCCTGGTAAATTATCAATTATTTTGCGTATTTTATAAATGTTCGCTTCGTCCTCAACTTGCATTGTATGTAAATTACCCGTAATGTACTTATAATTAGCTGTTAATTTATCGTTTTCAGATTTCAAATTTTCAATGATCAGGCTGGTACTAGCTAACTTTTCGGATAATCGTTTCACATCTTGTTCCAGACTTGAGTGTATTCGCATGTTAGTTCCATTGAGATTATGAATGTTATAGGAATAACCTATATTCAAAATTAGTGAAGTACCCATTATCACAAGAAAAATAACAAAAACAACTTTTCTTTTCATGGTTATACCTCCTTTCCAATTGGCCCCTTCAACTATGATGAATAAGTCCAGGTGACAACTGATACCCAATTATATCATGAAAACAACGATGCTAAATCTATTTGTCGTGCGAGGATAGATATAATTTCTTTAGCAATAGCGCATATCCAAAGTACTGCAGCAGTAATCCAAATGTACATAGCACAGGGGCCAAAAGAAAAATCGGATCCATAACATCTCCAATTGTCGCAGGAAGCGACTCATACAGTAAAATGACAAGACTGATTAAACTGAAAGTAAGGAATACAATCAGTGCACCGAAATGCAGACAATTATGCTTCGAGGAATCATGCAAGTATCTATGGTAAAATGCTTCCAGGCCGAACAAACAACCGAGAAAAACATTGATCCCCCACCAGATAAATTGCATAACCCCCCTCCCATTTCGCATTTTACCTGAACAAAAGCCATGACCAGGAACGTTTCATTAAATGCATCGATATCCCAAACAAGAGCAAGGCATCAATCGTGTGAATCGCCGGAAGAAACCCGGGGAATTGGAGAGTCAAGTGCTGTAATGAAGTGAGCGCAAACAAGCCTAGAGTTAACCATCGCAATCCTCCCCGGATGCGCCCGAGAAACGATAACAGGAACATAAGGACGGAGGCTAACTCGAAATAATTCGCGAATGCACGATGCAATTGTAAATAATCGGCGTTCACAAATACACCCAATCCGGCGAAAAACACTTGGAGAATCACACACACGAAGTAACCCGCTGCCAACAGCCCGTAAACCAATCTTACTGATCGAATACGTCCTGATGCTTTTACTTCCTCACCTGCTTTAACTTCGTTTTCCATCTTTTGTCACCTCCTCCCCTTATTCATGATAGGGGGTATGTCTAAATGGTCTCTAAACGAAATCTAAAAAAAGTATAAAAGAATCACTAAATAAATAAAACGACCTTCACGGGTGAGTGAACAGGTCGCTTCAGACTTTTTCATTATTTTGTACGATGCATCTAAAAATTTAAGCGGTACCCAACGCCCCAAATCGTTTCAATATATTGCGGCTTGGAGGGATCGGCTTCTATTTTTTCCCTCAGCTTGCTTATAAAAACGGTCACAGTGGCGTTGTCGCCTAAAGAATCCAACCCCCAGATTTTCTCGAACAATTCATCTTTGCTGAACACCCGGTTCGGATGGACGGCTAGAAACAACAGCAGGTCATACTCCTTGGAAGTAAACGATACTTCTATTTCATTCACGGACACCTTCCGGGATATTTTGTCAATGTGAATGCCGCGTATTCGGATCTCATCTTTTTGCCTTATCCGATTATCTGTCATTAATCGGTCGTAACGGGCGAGGTGCGCTTTGACCCTGGCGACCAGCTCCCCCACGCTAAACGGCTTGGTCATATAATCGTCCGCACCGAGTCCAAGACCCCGTATTTTGTCGATGTCTTCCTTTTTGGCGGAAACCATCAGGATCGGAACGTTTTTCAACAGACGGACTTGCCTGCATATTTCGAACCCGTCCGTTTTCGGCAGCATGAGATCGAGAATGATCAGATCATAGTCCTCTTCAAGTGCTTTCTTGAGGCCGATGTCACCGCTTATCGCGACCTCTACCGCCAAGCCGCTTGCTTCCAAATAATCTTTTTCCACTTCCACAATGACTTCCTCGTCCTCGATGATCAAAATTCGCTTCATAACAGCTCACCGCCATGTTTTGTCTTTCTAAGTGTAAAATAAATACTGGTGCCTTCCCCCAATGTGCTCTCTGCCCACACATTCCCACCTTGCCCTTCTATGATTTGTTTGACAATGGCAAGTCCTAGTCCACTGCCCCCCAAAGCCTTGTTTCTCGACGGATCCGCCCGATAAAAGCGGTTAAAAATATGCGGCAGTGCCGCGTCTTCGATGCCTGATCCGTTGTCTTGTATTTCTACAGTCGCTTCATTGTTTCCGTCAAATAAATCAATCCTGATTTCTTTTGTCGCTTTGTTCATATATTTTAAACTATTTTCGATAATGTTCATGATCACTCTGCCCAGCTTTTCACGGTCGGCTGTGACGCTAACCGGTCGGTCTCCGAAAAAGGAGAACGCAACCGAAACCCCCGCCATACGCGGATCGAGGCGCAATTCTTCGACAAAATCGCGCAAATATGCCTCAAGATCCATCGGTTCAAGGTTAAAAGGCAACCGATTCAAATCAAGCTTGGAAAACAGAAACAATTCGTCGATTAAACGATCCATTTCTTCCGTTTTTTTTGCGATCATACTCATATATTTTTCCTGCTTTGGACCGGTATCCGCGATGCCGTCTTGAATGCCTTCGACGCAAGCTTTAATCCCGGTAATCGGCGTTTTCAGGTCGTGAGAAATGTTGGAGATCAGTTCTTTGCGGTTTTCTTCGTACTGCAATTGAAGCTGGATCGATTCCTTCAAACGGACCCTCATTTCTTCAAATGCCCCGCTCAACTTTCCAATTTCATCTTTTCGTATCAAATTTACTTCATGATCCAGATTTCCCTCTTTAATTTGTTCGGCAGCGTGTTTCAATCTGTACAAAGGTTTAATGATGCTGCGGGAAACCAAGAAGGTCAAGATTCCATTGGTTAGCCCAGTCACAACAAGCAGGCACAGCACAAGCAGTGGAAAAAACTTTTTTGCGTTATCGATCATCAGATTCATATCGGAGAGCACATAGACTGTTCCGGCACTGTGATCGCTGAACGAGATATCGTACTTTGCAACCGTAAAACGGCCGCCCACTTTTTTGCCCCAAGGATATGAATCCGATCCTGTTGGTAACCCTTGAAGCTGTTTATTAAGATCCGGGCTGTCCACAAAAGGTGAAACGAAGCTCATCCTTTCACTTCGCATGACAACGAGTCCTGCTTGCAGTAGGTTCAATTCCTCATCCGTATTTTTCAAAAAACCGCTGTCAGTGAAACGGTCGGGATCCGTTCGTGCCATAAATTTGACACCGGCAATAAGTTCATTGCGTTGGTTGGTAGAATCCCAAATAGCCGGCATTCCATTCACGCTGCCGGTTCCCGCATTTTTAAAAAACACAGAAGCCAGCGTTGCGGCGATCAGAGCGAATAAGACGACTGGAATGATGGTCATGGCAATATAGGAAAGCAGTAATCTCATTTTGATGGACATGGCAAATCTCCTTCTAAATTTCATCATAACCATTATGTCTAAAACATCTCTAAATCAATTCTAAAAAAAGTATAAACAATGCACAAATAATATTTGTTGTGGGGCATTTTTTCAATTCAATGTATACTGATGTTGGACTAACAAATATATACATTAATTAACTGCGTTTTTTATAATTTGACAGCGCTTTCAATAATCGCACAAAACATGTGGTTGCGGGAAGAAATGCTGTGTGGAGGAAGAAGATCAAATGACAAAAAAGCTTCTGAATTCCCCGCTAACCTATGCACTCGGGATGCTGGCCATGATGATACCCGTGCAGGCGTTCAGTGCGTTCTACAGCTATTATTATGTGGAAAAGCTAGGACTTGGAGTCGGTCTCGCCACTCTTGCCCGGACCATTTATTTGATTTGGGATGCTGTAGACCAGCCCATCTTCGGTTATTTGTCCGATAATACAAGGACACGATGGGGAAGGCGCAAGCCTTGGATCTATGCCGCAATGCCGCTGTTTATCTTGACGTTTATTATGGTGTTTGCCGTGCCTGAGGGCATGGAAGGCAATAATCTCTTCATTTGGTTTCTTACTGCGCTAATTCTTTTTGAGACTGTAACTACTGTTCTATGGGTGAATTACGGAGCACTATTTCCGGAGTTATTCAGGGGGGACAGAATCCGCGCCAAGGCGTCAGCGGTCCAACAAGGTTTTCAAATTGTGGCGATTCTCATTGGCTCTGCACTGACTCCGATCATATTTGCCGCTTACGGATACCGAAATATGGCGCTTATTTATGCGCTGGTCTTTGCCGTATTTATGTGGATATGTATGGCCCATGTAAAGGAAAAGGAAGAAGCACAGCAGGAAGTACCGCTTGGGATTATAGAGGCATTCCGGGAAACGCTAAAGAACAAGCAATTCTGGATTTTTAACATTGCCAACTCTTTTGCTCAAACTGTGAATGGTTTGCTAAGCTCCATGATACCGTTCTATGCCAAATACGTGTTGAAGATTCCGGAGACCCAGGTTTCACTCCTGCTTGCATCCATTTTCGTATCGGTGATTCCGCTTGTTGCGGTTTGGTATTTGATCGTACGAAAACTCGGCGGTGTTACAAGTTGGCGTCTTGCACTGGCTGTCTACAGCCTGTCGGTTGTACCCTTATGGTTTGCCCAGGGACTTGGCAGCGGCATCGCGGCAGGAGTCATGGCCGGTTTCGGCTTATCAGGTTTCCTCGTTACACCTGCAGTGCTGAGCGGGCAAATCATTGATCTCGATGCTCAGAAAACAGGGCGCAGAAGGGAAGGTATATACACAGCCGTCGCCGGATTTATCACACGGTCCAGCGGACTTATCTCCGCTCTGGCTTTCTGGATTGTCGGCATGATATTTGGCTATGTCAGCGGAGAACATCCGGGCTCTAATCCGGAAGCCACCTTCAAATACTTGATCAGTGCGGTGCCATTCTGCCTGCTGCTGATTTCCTTCCTCATCTCGCTCTTTCTCAAGAAGGTTTCGAATGAAAATCATGTAACCAACGATATGATGAGCGATTCCGGAGTGGAACATCATGGATAAATATCTGATCATGAATTGCGATGACTTTGGGCAAAGCCACGCGGCTAACAAGGCTATCATGCATTTGCTTGAAGAAGGCAAGGTATCTTCAGCAACGATCATGCCGCCTGCCCCTGCTTTTCAAGAAGCTACCGCTTGGGTGCGGCGTAAAGGAATCGTGAACATTGGCCTTCATCTCACCCTAACCAGTGAATTTGCCGGCTTTCGTTGGAAGAGCTTGACCGGACATTCGTCACTTCATGATGAGAGCGGATATATGCATATGACCGTCCTCGATTTCGAGAAGAAAGCTGATCCCAGATCGGTAAAATCGGAAATACTGGCCCAGTTTCAAGCTGCGAAACAAGCCGGTCTCCACCTTACCCATGTTGATAATCATATGGGCAGTCTTTATGGAATCGCAACGGGACGCAGTTACCTTCCCTTCGTACTTTGGCAGTGCTCGATGAGGGGACTGCCGTTTCGGCTTTTCCGCTACATATATAAGGATAAGTTTCTCGAGTCTCTTACTAATGCGAAAGAAGCTCTCGAGAAAGTAGTGGTGCTCGCGGATATACTCGGAGTCGGCATACCCGACTATCTGCTGTCTCATCCTTATTACATCGAAGAGGGCGAAACGTACCGCAGCTTCAAACTATCGCTGATAGAAAAGATTTACGATCTTCCGGAGGGTGTAACCGAGACTTATATCCATCCAGGCATGGAGGATGAAACGATGCAAAGATTAATTCCTTCCTGGGAGAAAAGGGTTTGGGAATACAAGCTGATGCTGGATGAGGATTTTACCTACGCGCTTCGCGATGCCAAGGTAACATTGACCGATTATCGTTATGTTCAACAGCATTTAAGAAGATCGAGATGGAAGTCTGCCATGGCGTTATTCAAACTGATCTTCCCAAAGTGAGTGACAACTTGCTATTTTTGGTTTCTTGATGTGAATTTTACTTAACAACTTTAACATTCCTGTTGTGAGACGACCATCTAACACTTGATTTAAGCATTTCGCATTTGCTTCAGCAGTTGGTTCGAAAGATGAATCCGTGCCTCCGCTGTAAGGATGTGCAGGGTGACTTGAGTATCATCGGAAGTCTTAAGCTCTAACCATGCCCCGCTTAAGTCTTCTCTTACTGCATGGATGACGAAGCCTTGTTGCAAACAGTGATCGAGTTTGTTCTTTTCTTCCAGCACATCACTATAAAAAGACATGCATATCTGCTCCCTTCTCCATGAGCTTGGCCATCATGACACAGCCTCTTTCGAGCTGGAATTCGTGCTAACTCCTAGCTTAGCCAGAGCCTGCTGTCGCTGGTTCCAGGTTAGCGGCATTTCCGTGGAAGGCAGCTCCACCATGTCGATCACGCCATCTACCGGACAGACGATCGAACAGAGGTTGCAGCCGACACAATCCTCTTCCCTTACCTCAAGATAAGACCTTCCGTTCGCATCGGTTTTCTGCTCTATGCATTGGTGCGCCGTATCCTCGCAGGCAATATGGCATTTGTTGCAGTTAATGCAGGTATCGGTATTGATACGGGCCACGACTTTATAGTTCAGATCCAAATCTCCCCAATTGGTGTATCGTTCCACGGAGCGGCCAACCAGTTCATTCACACTCGCTATGCCTTTTTCGTCAAGATAATCATTCAAACCGGAGATCATTTCTTCAACGATTCGAAAGCCATGGTGCATCGCCGCCGTACAAATTTGCACGCCAGCCGAGCCCATCAACATAAACTCGACAGCATCCTTCCAGTTGGATATTCCGCCGATCCCGGAAATTGGAACGCCCACAAGCGGATCTCTGGCACATTCGGCAACCATGTTCAGCGCAATCGGTTTCACGGCAGGACCGCAGTAACCGCCGTGCGCCCCTTTTCCGGCTACATGCGGGATTGTGTTCCAAGTGTCTATATCGACACCGGCCAACGAATTGATCGTATTAATCAGCGAAATCGCGTCTGCTCCGCCTCTGACAGCAGCTCTGGCCGTTGCGGTAATGTCCGTGATGTTAGGCGTTAATTTGACAATGACCGGTGTGGTCGCTACCTCTTTGGCCCACATCGTCTGGGCTTCCACCAAATCCGGCTGCTGACCGGAGGCCGAGCCCATCCCACGCTCAGCCATGCCATGCGGACAGCCGAAATTCAGCTCCAGCCCGTCTACGCCGACAGCTTCCACTTTCTTTACAATTTCATGCCATTTTTCCCGTTTGGGTTCAACCATAAGGGAAATAACCAAGGCATGGTGAGGGAACAGTTTTTTGGTTTCATAGATTTCTTTCAGATTGACCTCAAGCGGCCGATCCGTGATCAGCTCAATATTGTTAAATCCAGCCACACGCTGGCCGTTAAAATGAATGGCAGCAAAACGGGAAGACGTATTGATAATCGGGTCGCCGAGCGTTTTCCAAACGGCTCCTCCCCAACCGGCCTCAAAGGCACGCTGTACTTGATATCCTGTATTAGTGGGAGGTGCTGATGCAAGCCAAAAAGGGTTCGGAGCAGTGATGCCAGCTAAATTAATGCGCAAGTCAGCCATAAGGATTCCCCCTGCACTTAGATAATATCAAACATAGATCTTTATGCCGTTTCACTTATTGCCTGAACCAATTGTTTGTAGATGGCATAGGCCGCAAGCTTGCCCTGCTGGGCCGCCGAAACGACCATCGCTTCACCTTGTCCATCACCGAATATTACGTCTCCAGCAGCATAAATTTGTGGATTCGAGGTTTGGAACGTTTCTGAATCTATCTTGACTACACCTCTGTGGTGCTCAATCTGCAGCGAATCGATCAGATCCAAATGACGCGTTTGCCCGATCGCTTTAACGACAGCCTCCACCTCCAACGTATACTCGGAGCCTTCAATGGCAACCGGCTTTGGACGCCCGGCCGTCGATTCCTCAAGTCTCATGCGTACGCATTCCAGGCCGATGACACGGCCTTCAGCATTGCCGATAATCCGTCTCGGCGCGGTAAGCCAGCGGAATTCGACCCCATCCTGCTTGGCAAACTCGTATTCAAAGTCATATGCGGTCATTTCGTCCCGAGTTCTCCGGTAAAGCATTTTCACATTTTGCGAGCCAAGTCTTACTGAACAGGTTGCGGCATCTATCGCCGTGTTCCCTGCCCCGATTATGGCGACCCGTTTTCCGGCCAGTTCGCCGGTCATGCCGGTTTTCGTCGACTCAACGAGATCAATCGCATCATAAACTCCGTTAAGCTCTTCTCCCTCAATCCCGAGCATTGGCACGCGGGACATTCCGACAGCCAGCACGACGGCATCGTGTTTCTCCAGCAGTTCTTGCGCGGAGATATCCTCTCCGATCTTCACGCCCGTACGAATATCGACGCCAAGCTTTCTGACCTGTTCCACTTCCCAAAGTGCGACCTCCTGTGGCAGTCGGAACGATACGATTCCAAACGTATTCAACCCTCCGGCTAGCGGCTTTGCATCAAAGATTGTAACCTCAAAGCCGAATCTGGCGAGCTCACGCGCCGCCGATAGACCTGCTGGTCCCCCGCCGATAACCGCAACTGTTTTGCCGTTTCTGGCGCCGGCTTTAAAGAGCAGCTGCTCGTTGCGGATTGCCCAATCCGTAGCATACCGCTGCAAATCACCGATCATGATCGGTTTCGAAACATGGTTCAGCACGCAAGCTCCTTCACAAAGCTCAACCGTTGGACAAACGCGCGAACAGCTCGCGCCCATCGGATTGGCATCCATGATCGTTCTTGCAGCTCCCTTGATATTATCGGTGGCAATACTTTTGATAAACGAGGGAATGTTGATTCCTGTAGGACAAGCAGTGATACAAGGCGCATCGTAGCAATATAAGCAGCGATTCGACTCTTCCTGCGCTTCTTTCGGTCTCAGACCAGGCTTGATTTCAGCAAAATTTCGTTTCATTTCTTCGATGGATATAAATGAGCTGCTCATCTTCATCCTCCTCGTTTGTAGTTGATCCTGCCAAATCGACGACTACAAGCCAGTGAGCTGTTTATACGTCTCAGGCCGTCGGTCACGATAAAACTGCCAGATGTCGCGGACCTCGCGGATGAGCTTACTATCCATACTGCCTAGGATGACTTCATCTTGGTCACGGCTCCCGATCGCCACAATCGAACCCCGCGGATTGACCAGGTACGATTGGCCGTAAAACTCGCCCATATTCCAAGGCGCCTCGACCCCGACGCGGTTGATCGCAGCAACATAATATCCGTTGGCGACGGCATGCCCCGGCTGCTCCAGCTTCCACAAATATTCCGAAGTACCCGCTACCGTCGCCGACGGATTGAAAACAATTTCCGCCCCGCCCAGACCGAGCACTCTTGCACCTTCAGGAAAATGCCGATCGTAGCAAATGTATACCCCAACCTTGGCAAACGCCGTGTCAAATACTGGATACCCCATATTTCCCGGTTTGAAATAATACTTCTCCCAAAATCCACAGCCTTCATTACCTGCCGCCACCTGGGGAATATGATGCTTCCGGTATTTCCCGAGATAGCTTCCATCGGCATCGATCACAGCTGCCGTATTGTAATATGAGGCGATGCCTTCTTTTTCATAAATAGGCAAGATGATGACGATACCGAGCTCGCGAGCGAGCTCCTGAAACAGCTGGGTCGTAGGACCGTTAGGAATTTCTTCTGCAGCGTCATACCATTTAGTCTTCTGCTCGGTGCAGAAATAAGGCCCGTAAAAAATTTCCTGCAAGCCGATAATTTGCGCCCCTTTACTCGCTGCTTCCCGAACGAGCCTGAGATGCTTTTCTATAGCGGCCTGTTTATGCACCTCAATGGGTTCATCGCCATGTACTTCGTGTTTGGCCTGGATCAAGCCAATGCTAACGTTACTCATGGGCTCCCTCCCATTGCGTTTCGGATAAGAGCTGACTAACGGTTTGATATAAAAGATCAGTTCCTAGTGAAATATCCTCTATAGATGAGTATTCTTTGGGATTGTGACTGATGCCGTCCCGGCTTCGAACGAAAATCATCCCGTAATCGCACACGTAAGACATCACGAGCGCATCGTGAAAAGGACCGCTCATCAGCTCCGGAACGGGTATTCCCAAAGAAGAGGCCTTGTCTCTCATAATCTCTTTTATCCAATCGGCGCAGTAGCGCGGCTCACTGTTTGTATCTTCTCTAACCGTATAGCTGAGGCCATGTTCTTCAGATGTGTCCGCCAAAGCCTTCATTAGCCGCTTCTCCAGACGATGGCGACGGTTCAAATCGATATCGCGCAGATCAACCGTGAAGCTGACTTTCTCCGGAATGATGTTGATTGAATCAGGGAAAACCGACAATGAACCAACAGTTCCGACAGTGGGAGCGCCCGGCTCGCTTCGGGCTAATTCGTTCAGCGCGATGATGACTTTGGCGGCTCCGACGAGCGCATCCTGGCGCATATTCATCGGAACAGACCCCGTATGACCCGCAACTCCCGTCATTTCTACAGTCAGCCATAAAGGCCCCGAGATGCCGGTAACAATGCCGATTGGCGAACCTTTTGCTTCAAGAACGGGACCTTGCTCAATATGCAGTTCAAGGTAAGCGGCTATACCGCCTTCTGGATAGCGAGAGCTTTCGAATCGCTCCGGATCGCATCCGAAATCCAATAGTGCTTGCCTGCGGGTAATACCGTTTTTATCAGCACGCTCCAGCTCCCCCTCCTCCAGCTTCCCGATTATGCCTCTTGAACCGAATAAGCCTTTGTTAAATCGGCTTCCCTCCTCATCACAGAAAGCAATAACTTCTATGGGTATTGCTGGAGTTATCTTCTGTTCCATCAAGGTTTGAACCGCTTCGATTGCTCCAAGAACGCCAATAGCACCGTCAAATCTGCCGCCGTAAGGCTGAGAATCAATGTGGGAACCGAGCATAAGGACCGGCGCCTCCGGATGGCTTCCTTCCCATCGTCCGATTAAATTGCCGAAATCATCCAATTTAGCCTTAAGACCAATCTCTTCCATCCACGATTTGACCAGCATCACACCTTCATAATCTTCCTTGGAGAGCGCAAGGCGGCAAACACCCGTTTCGCCGATGCGCCCGATCTGTGAAAGCGTCTGAATGCGTTCTTGTAAACGTGTGCTATTGATAGAAACAGATAACGAATTCATATCTGTCAGCTCCTTTTCGCTTAATGTATTGAGAAAACAAAAAAGGCCCATGGCCCCGGAACGGTCACAGGCTTTGGTCATCAAGATTTGTTTACAACTCGGCAAAGGCTTGCCCAAGCACTTCGGCAATAAAATCAAGCTCACTGTCTGTCGTGACAAAAGGAGGCGCTAACGTCAAAACATTGGCGAAGCCGGGAACCGTATCCCCATTCCTTCCGATTATGAGTCCTTTTTGCTTGCAGAGCTGAATGATTCTCAACACTTTTTCTGCTGCTGCAGGCACCTTTGTCGCTCTATCTTCTACCATCTCAATCCCGCAAGCCGAGCCAAAATAACGAATTTCTCCAATGTTCGGATGTTCGGATAGAACCTCAAACCGTTTACGCAGCCCTTCACCCAGTGAAGCGGAACGCTGAACCAAATCCTCACGCTCCAAAATGTTCATATTCTCCAGTCCCACTGCACAGGATACCGGATTGCCGGCGAATGTGTTGATGTGCCGGAAATGGGAGGTGGCTTCCTTCTCCTTGAAGCTTTCATACATTTCTGCACGAACCGCAGTCGCCGATAGCGGCGAATAAGCGCTGGTCAAGCCTTTGGCCATTGTCACAACATCTGGCTTGACGCCGAAATTTTGATGGCCGAACCGTTGTCCGGATCTCCCGGCTCCGCATATCACTTCATCGACGATCAGCATGACTCCGTACTTATCGCAAATGTCGCGAACCATCGAGAGATATTCAGGCGGCGGAACAATCATGCCTCCACCGGTAATCACCGGCTCAAGAATGACACCCGCAACCGATTCCGCACCTTCCCAATTGATGACCTCCTCATATATTTGGGCGCATTCAAACGCACAGCTTCCTAGTGTTTGCCCAAAGGGACAGCGGTAACAATAAGGAGGAGGTACATGTACGAAACCAGTACCCAGCGGTTCATATTTTACCTTTCGGCTTGCTTGTCCGGTTGCTCCAAGTGCCCCCATCGAATTTCCATGATAAGCCCGATGCCTGGAAATGAACTTATAACGCGTCGATTCACCTTTCTGGTGATAATACTGCCTGACGATTTTAAAAGCGACTTCATTCGCTTCCGAACCGGAATTGGAGAAAAATATACGATACTCGCCGTCCAGCCATTCGTTGATTTTCTCCGCAAGCCTGATAGCTGGTTCGTTCGATTGTGTCGGGAGCGAATAGGCTAGCGTCTTCATCTGCTCGTAAGCCTTCTCGGCTATTTCCGTACGGCCGTGGCCTACATTTACACACCATAGGCCTGACATCCCATCCAAATACCTCTTGCCGTCCACATCCGTAATCCAGCTGCCTTCACCAGAGACAAATATGGTTGGATTGTCATTATGCGGGGACATATGATGCCAGACATATTTACGGTCTTTTTCCAACAATTCTTCCTTCACTGTCTTAGTCTCCGTGTTTTCCAAGGACATTACCTCTTTCCGGAACATCTTCTCAGTGATTGCGCTATATTTTATATTTATTCAACTGCTTTTTCATTATTCGGGCTGAAAGGGACTTCTATGGGCAAAATCATCGGCGATCTCATCAAAAGTTGCCCAACGAACACCCTCGTGACTATTGATATACTCTATCAAGCGTTCATGCATGAGAAGCACTTGCGGCCTGCCGCTGACATCCGGATGAATGGTTATCGTAAACACCGCATAATCATATTCACGATAAACCCAATCAAACTGATCCTTCCACATTTGTTCAATATCGCGCGGATTCACGAAGCCATGACTATTCGGGGATTTTTTAATAAACATCATGGGCGGGAGATCATCCGTATACCAGTTGGCAGGAATCTCAATAAGATGTGTCTCTTTTCCTCTAACCAAAGGCTTCATCCAAGCTTCAGCAGACTGTTCATAGTCAATATTCGTCCAACTATCGCCGACGCGGACATAGTAAGGATGGAAATCGTTGTGCATTAGACTATGATCGTATTTTATCCCATATTTTAAGAGCAGCTCATTGGTTATATTCGAAAACTCCCACCATGGGGCAACATAACCTGTTGGACGTCTCCCAGAAACTTTTTCGATCAAATCAATACACTTTATTAGAACCGTTTCTTCTTGCTGCGAGGTCATAGCAATGGGATTTTCATGAGAGTAGCCGTGAATGCCAATTTCATGACCACCTTCAACGACCATCTTAGTTTGCTCGGGAAAAGTTTCAATGGAATGGCCAGGGATAAACCAGGTCGTTTTTAAATTGTACTTTTCAAAAAGCTTGAGCAAACGAGGCGTTCCAATTTCCCCTGCGAAAAGTCCCCGAGTTATATCATCCGGGGAATCTTCTCCTCCATAAGATCCAAGCCATCCCGCTACCGCATCCACATCAACGCCATAAGCAACTATAATTTCTTTCTTTTTCGTCATATAGGAAAGACCTCCATCTATTCGCCGACCTTCTGGAATGCGGCCCCGAAGGGCTTGGCATGAATAAATTGCCCTTGCGTACGACTTCCGACGTATGTTCCATTCTTCACAATGACTTCGCCTCTGAGTAACACATGTCGTGCTGCTCCTTGCACTTGCCATCCTTCATAAAAATTGTAGTCGCTTCCTTGCAGTTGGCTGGACGCTGTAATGGTTTGCTCAACCTTCGGGTCAAATAATACAAGGTCGGCATCGCTTCCTACGGCGATTGTTCCCTTTCTGGGATACAACCCCATGAATTTGGCAGGATTCGCAGAGATGAGCTCGATGAATCGATTTAACGAAATTTTACCGGCCTTTACCCCGTAGGTATATAACAACGGTATCCAATGTTCTATACCGTTGCCTCCATTAGGAATTTTTGAAAAATCATTGCGGCCCAAATATTTTTGGTTTTTGAAATCAAATGAGCAATGGTCCGTGCCGATTGCCTGCAGCGTGCCATCCGTGATGGCATTCCATAATTGCTCATGCTGAGATTTTTCCCTAAGCGGAGGCGAACAAACATACTTGGCTCCTTCAAAGTCCGGCAGCGCCAAATACGATTCATCCAAAAACAGGTACTGGGGGCAAGTTTCAGCAAACACCGGTTGACCGGATGCACGAGCTCTGCGAATCTCTTCTGCAGGTTCCCCGCTCGATACATGTACGATAAAGATAGGGCTGCCAGCTGCTTTGGCAAGCTTAATTGCCCGGTGTGTCGCTTCCGTTTCGATGTCTATCGGCCGGCTGACGGCATGATAGTACGGTTCCGTTTTACCTTCGGACAGCAGTTGCTGTTGAAGAAGAGATATGATATCTCCATTTTCGGCATGCACCATCACAAGAGCCCCGACTTCTTTTGCTTTTTGGAGCATCCGAAACATCGTACTGTCATCGACCATTAATTCGCCTTTATAGGCCATAAACAGCTTAAACGTAGATACGCCCAGCTTGACGGCCGTTGAGATTTCCTCCATGATATCATTCGTTAAATCAGTAATGGCGACATGCAGATTGTAATCGATCGCTGTATTTCCCTCAGCTCTCGTTTGCCATTTACGGATCGTATCCGTAAGTGAGCTTCCTCTCGCTTGCAGCGCAAAATCGACGATGGTGGTTGTACCGCCTACGGCAGCAGCGACAGTCTCAGATTCCCAAGGCATGCTCTCGGTTCCGTTGAAAGGCATGGACATATGTGTGTGTTCATCAACCGCCCCAGGGAAAACATAGAGACCGGACGCATCAATCACTTCAGCATTGTCTATGTCCGGCATCTTGCCAATGCCGATAATTTCCCCTCCATCTATTAAAAGATCTGCTTGATACGTATCCGAGGAGGTCACTATGATACCATTTTTAATCCATTTTTTTGACATGCTTTTTTTACTCCTCTCATTCTTAGATTTCGCCCGCTTCGGTTAACGAAGGCGCCATAGTTTGCGAGGTTGCAGGTGCCACGGGGCGCATAAGAAGAGCATATGATATGAATCCGACAACTACTCCAAGAAACCATGAATAAGTATACAGTGAATGGAGCGCAGGAATGATTAAACCGATGAAGGACGCGATTAAACCTAGGGCAAATGCCATATAGCCTTGAGGATTCCAGCCATTTTTATAATTGTAAGCTCCTGATCTTGTATAAAAGCTTTTTATATCATACTCACGCTTCCGAACCAGATAAAAATCGGCAATCATTATGCCGGCGACAGGTCCTAATGTTCCACCAATGGTTCCAAATGCGTTAAAAATTGTTCCGGCATTGTCAAACCAGAGCCAAGGTGCGAAGAATACGGCAACCACCATCGAAATGACACTGGCCTTTACAAAATTTAATTTTTTTGGCATCAGATTGATGAGGTCATAGGCAGGAGATACAACATTTGCGGCTACGTTGACTGATAAAGTGGCTACAAGTAAAGAAAATGCGCCTAATATCAATACGATCGGATTGTTGAACTGCTTCAGCAGCTCCACCGGATCCCAGATCGGCTTGCCGAAAGCGATAATCGTACCCGACGTAATAATAATGCTCATGAGGGCAAAAATGATAGCAGTACCGGGCAATCCGATAGCTTGCCCCAATACTTGATCCCGTTGGCTTCGGGCGTAGCGAGTGAAGTCAGGAATATTTAGCACCAATGTTGACCAAATACCGACCAGTCCTGTAACTGACAAAAAGAAGATGCCCCAGAACTCACTGCTTGTAAGCTTTGAGGGTTCGGAGAAAAGCGGCCCTAGTCCTTTGGCTGTATAGATGGCCCAAATCACGAGCGCCAATCCCAAGACAATGACCAGCGGACCTGCCCATAGCTCAAAAAATTTGACCCTTTTCATCCCGTGGGAGACCACATAAACATGCAAGACCCAAAAAAGAGCAAAGGAAATGGCATCATTCAGGTGGAAACCAATGAAGCTGTATGCCTCTAACGAATTCCAGCCGGGGATCAAGAGCCCTAAAACAGCCCCTACCGCCTTGCAGCCGGCGTAGGTTTGCACAGCAAACCAGAAAATGGCTACGAATGCCCGAATTAAAACGGGAATGTGGGCGCCTCTTAAGCCGAAAGCGGCCCTTATCAATACAGGGAATGGCAAACCGTATTTCGCACCAGCAGTGCTGTTCAACCACATGGCCAAAATAAGAACGACGTTGGCTACTACCACGGTTGCCAAAGCTTGCCAAACACTCATTCCCAAACTGAGCAAGCTGCCCGCCGTTTCATATGCGACGATGTTATGAACCATGCCCATCCATACCGTTGTGTAATTTATCCAGTTCCAGTCACGCTTCTCTTTTTTTACGGGAGCCAGGTCCTCATTGTAAAGCGTCTCATCAACTTCAACGGCAACATTGTTCAACTCAACTGAATGGTTCATTGCCATTCCCACCTTTCCAAATTTTTTAATTTTCTGACTTTTGTACCCACATTGAAAAGCAGCATTTACCAAAATTTCGCAGATTCCAATTTTATGTTATTTTATTTAACATATAATTATCATCACTCCTTGAAAAATTGGGTTTTTAATTGTTAAATCCATTATATACACGCAAAAAGCTGGAATTCAACCCAGTAAGCTAAAAATATTTGCAAGTATTCCATGTGTTTAGTAACAATTTATGAAATAATATATAACGTCGCAAGGAATTTTATGAATAATCAATTTGAAAAAGATGGAGATCATCGTATAGACAATTGAAAAAGGCCGTATTAACAGCCTCAACAAATCTATTTTCAACTAGCAAATATCATTGACATTTTATTTATGAGCATTCACTATAAACAACAAGTGAGGTGTACTGGATGTATAAGCTGATTATAGTGGATGACGAGAAAGTCGTCCGTGAAGGGTTAAAGAGAACGATTCAATGGGAGGAACACGGCTTCAAGCTCGTCGGCGATTACAAAAACGGGCGCGAAGCGCTCGATGAGATCGATAAGGTCAAACCGGATCTCATTCTTTCCGACATCTGCATGCCTTTGATGGACGGTCTTGAGCTGTGTGAACAGGTGGCAGCTAATTATCCGTTTATCAAGACGGTTATACTGACAGGCCATGACGATTTTGACTACGCGCAGCGTGCCCTTCGGCTCAAGGTTGAGGACTTCATCCTGAAGCCGTTTACAGCTAGTGATACGCGTCAGATCCTTAATAAAATAAAACAAACGATGGACGAGGAACAGCAGCTCCGCGAGGATTTCAACCTTCTTTACAATCAGTTGAACCAGAGCTTACCGCTACTGCGGGAACGTTTTTTGGAGCGTATGGTCGTAACCGGGATATCGCAAAGAGAAATGACAGAGCGCCTTGCCTATTTCAATCTCCCTCCGCTTGGCCCGCGTTTTCTAACGCTCATCTTCGACATTGACGATTTCGGCGAGCGGGAAATGGAATCCATCGAACCCGACACGGAGCTGCTTCGCTTCGCCGGATTCAATTTGCTCGAGGAGATCGTCGTGAGGGAATCCGGGTTTATATTCCGCACTCGAGAGGAGAGGATGGTTGCGGTCATATCCGGTGATCTGGGCGAGGAAGCGCTGTACGATCAAGTTTTTCGGATTGTCGAGGAGGCTCGTCAATATATTGAGAAGTTTCTTAAATATACAGTTACCGTCGGTATCGGACGCGTGTACGATTCCCCAGGTATGCTACCGCACTCCTATCAGAGCGCCCTATCCGCTCTCGATTACCGGTTTCTTCTCGGTAAAAATCGCGTCATCAGCATTTCCGATGTCGAAGGTCAGGATGCCAATGTGCTGACTTACAGCGCAGACTGGGACCGCCAGCTTGCATCATTGGTCAAGATCGGCTCGAAACAGGAAGCGAAGTTATTGATCGAGCAAATCATAGCCGATCTGAAACGATCCAGTTTGTCTATAGATTCGTGCTATTTGCAGATTTTGAAGGTCGTTGTTTCATTGCTCAATACGATACAAGAGCTGGGTGTCAGTCAAGAACTGTTCGGTACCGACCAGAGAATAGTGCTGACCGATTTATATAAATACAAGACATTGGATGAAATTAAAGTATGGCTTCAGAACATCGTACAGGCGGCCATGACAGCAGTTTCGGAAATTCGGCAGCAAGTAACTAATACATTAATGATTCAGGCAATCGATTATATACATCGGCATTACTGCAACGAGAAGCTGTCTTTACAGGATCTGTGCCGTCATGTTTTGATGAGCAAAAGCTACTTTAGTCTCGTCTTCAAGCAGTACACCGGGGAGACGTTCGTGGAGTTTTTGACAAGAGTTCGTACTGAGCATGCCAAGTCGCTTCTGCAGCACTCGTCACTCAAGTTTTACGAAATCGCCTCCAAGGTTGGATACGCCGACCCGAACTATTTCAGTCTCTTGTTCAAGAAAGTGACGGGGGTAACGCCAAGAGAATACAGAGAGAAACAAACGAAGGAGATCGCAACATGAGAAGCCGTGGACAGCCCTCTTTTCCCCTGTTTCCTCTCAAGAGCATTCAATCGAATATTTCCACTGCCTTCTCCCTTCTTATTCTGCTAGCGATCGCATCAACTAGCCTGATCAGCTATCGATTGTCTGAGGACGCAGTTGTCAGAAATTCAAAAGTGTACGTCGGAGAAGTTATCAATCAGGTGAACGAGAATATTCAATCCTATGTCGATACGATGGAAAATATCTCCATGTTCGCCCTTACGAATAAAGACGTCAAATATTACATTTCCAGGAATACGTTTCTCAGTGAAGAAGAGCTGCGTCCTTACCAGAAGCGTATTTCCGACTTATTTCAGTCGATTCAGTACACTCGCAAGGACATCGCATCCATAATGGTGTTCGGCTATAACGGCAGGTTTGTTTCCGACCGCCGCATCACGAGTCTGAACCCTTACACAAAGCCTGAGGAGCAGTCCTGGTACTTGAAAGCGAAGAGTGAAGGAGGCAAATCCGTCATCTCGAGGCCCCACGTGCAAAATATTATCCAGAATGAATATCGCTGGGTGGTCTCCCTAAGCCGTGAGCTGAAAAGCACCGACGGTATTCGCGGCGAAGGCATTCTGCTTGTCGACTTAAACATGAGCGTCATCAATGAAATTTGCAGCAAAATCAATCTGGGCAAACGCGGCTACGTATTCATCGTAGACCAGAATGGCGACATCGTCTATCACCCGCAGCAGGAGCTCATTTACGGCCACCTGCGCAGCGAACTGATCGACCGTGTGACAAGCGCGGGCAATGGCAGCTTTATCGCGGATGATGAGAACGGGAAACGAATCTATACGATCAACAACACTAATTTCGGCTGGAAAATCGTTGGAGTCGCTTATACGGACGAGCTTATCGCCGATCCCAGCACGATGCAAAATTCGTTCCTGCTTACCGGTATTATTGGACTAGCCGTCACCCTGGTCATCTCCTTCCTGATCGCTCGAAGCCTCTCCCGCCCTATCAAAAAACTGCAGGGCAACATGAAGCATGTGGAGAGCGGCAACTTCGACGTCCTTGCCGAAATCAACCAACGGGACGAAATCGGTCAACTGAGCCGCACGTTCAACCTCATGATCGGACAGATCAAGAAGCTGCTGCAGCAAATTATCGAAACGGAGAAAACGAAGCGCACGACGGAGCTGCGCCTGCTGCAGGCACAAATCAATCCGCACTTCCTTTACAACACGCTCGATTCCATCATTTGGATGGCTGAGCAAAAGCAGCATGAAGAGGTCGTCACGATGACTTCTGCGCTGGCAAAGCTGTTTCGGGCAAGCATCACAAAGGAAAATGAGCTTGTACCGCTACAGGTGGAAATCGATCATATCGATAATTATCTGCTTATTCAAAAAATGAGGTATCAGGAGCAGCTGGATTATCGCATCGAAGTGCCGGAAGAGCTTATGCAGGTGAAGACGCTCAAGCTTTTGCTTCAGCCGTTCGTTGAAAACGCCATCTACCACGGAATTAAGAACAAGCCTGAAATAGGTTTAATTGTCATATCTGCAAGGGAAGAAGGCGACAACCTCGTATTTGAGATAGTCGACAACGGACTCGGGATGACCGCTGAAAAGCTGCAAAGTATCTTGAAGCATCAGGAACGTGAAGCAAGAGGCGGCGTAGGTGTGCTTAATGTCAACGAACGGATTCAGCTTTTCTTCGGTCAGGAATATGGTGTCCATTTCGAAAGCGAGCTGGAAGTAGGCACACGCGTCACCATTGTCGTTCCAAAAAGATGAAAGAAGTGACACTGATGAATAAGAAACTGTTATGGACGGCTGCGCTGATTGCTGTCCTTGCGACCGCTCTGTTGGCATACTCTGCGTACCGTAACTTCCATAACCAATCAAGCAAGGAGAAAACTGTTATTGTGATGTTAAAGTCAAGCGACATTCACTCTGACTTCTGGCAAACGGTAAGCGCAGGGGCCAAAGCGGCAGCGAAACAGAGCGAGCTCAAGCTGGATTTGCGCGGTCCTTCATCCGAAACGGACACGAGCAAGCAAATTCAGCTGCTGGAGATCGCGATTTCTGAAAAGCCGCAAGCCATTGTGCTCGCGCCTACGGATGCTGTTCGCCTTGCCCCAGTGATGCAAAAGATACGAAAAGCAGGAATTAGGCTTGTGTTGGCAGACAGCCACATGGACGGCGGTACACAGCCTCTAATCTCGCTCGACCAAGCTGATGCGGGCTTTCAAGCGGGCCATACGCTCAGTGATATGCTCAGCGGCCAACCCAAATTTGCCATTATCGGCGACAAGCAAGAAAGCGGAGTATCTGCCCAAAGAGAGGCAGGGGTTCTCAAGGTGCTTTCATCGGACACCAGCATGAATTACGGCACTTTTTACTCAAGCGGCTCTGAAGAGACGGCTTATAAGCTTGCCATGTCGCTTCTAATTGCCCATACGGATTTGAACGGCTTCATCGCCCTCAGTGAATCAGCCACACTAGGAGCAGCCAAAGCCATAAAGGAATTGAATAAACCCGACCGCATCAAACTGGTCGGCTTCGAGAACTCCATATATGAAATTCAGCTGCTGGAAGAAGGAATCTTGAGCGCTACCATCGTGCAGAAGCCTTTCCACCTGGGGTATCTGGCGGTCCAAGCCGCGATAAAGCTAATCAATGGCCAAAAAACCGGCGGACAGATCAGTCTCAAATCCACAGTCATTACGAAGCAAAATATGAGCTCACCGGAAAATCAAAAGCTATTATTTCCACTGCTGGAATAGCGAAAAACCCATAGAAAAGGATGAACAGGATGAATATTTCATTGAGGTTTACTTCCAATACCGGACATGGCGCCCGTTGGACGAAGACTCTAACCGTCGTGATATTAACCTGTGCGATGTGTACGGCCTGCAGTCAAACGGGCATGCCGGAACAAGCTCAGACGCCGAGCAAGAAGGCATTGATTAAGTTCGTCGCTTCTGAATACAGTACGGCAACAAAACCGATGCTCGAAAACTTGATCAGACAATTCGAGGCCAATAATCCGCTTATCCACGTCGAGCTGCAGGTTGCAAACTGGGACATTCTCGATGGCGTCTACACGGCTATGATCAGTAAAAATCAACCGCCCGACCTGCTGAATACAAATATATATGCCCATTTTGCCAAAGACGGACTGCTGCTCGATTTCAATACGGTTCTTTCGGATCAGCTGAAAAGCAAATTTTACGCGAATTTTATGCATATGGATCAATTGGAGGGCCGACAGTTCGCTATCCCTTATTTCTCCTCTATTCGGAACTTATATTACAACAAAGATCTGTTCAATAACGCCGGCTTGACGAAGCCTCCCAAAACTTGGTCCGAGCTTGAAGCAGCAGCCTCTGTAATCAAGCTCAGCAGCAAGGCGCACGGATTCGGCGTCGATCTATCCGATAATGAAATACAAGCCTACTTGTCCTACTTTTTCTTCGGCTCAGGCGGAGGCTGGATCAAGAATGGCAAGTGGGTGATCAACTCTCCTGAGAATGTGCAAGGGCTTACTTACCTGAAGGATTTGTTCGATCGGGGATTGACGGATCCGGAGCCGACCGTGACGACACGCGACGAGAAACAACGCATCCTTGGTGACGGCAAGCTCGGAATGATGATTTCTGGCAATTACTTCACATCCGTCGTACCGAAGGAATTTCCAGGGCTCAAATGGGGCGTAGGACCGATTCCGGTGAAGGACGGTCAGCCTCCGATATCGTTCGGCGTTCAGGACGTGCTCGTTGCGTTCAAGACGGATCATACGGATAAAGAAGCGATAGCCCGATTTCTCGATTTCTTGTACGATGACGCGAATTACGAGCAGATGACGCTTCGTGAAGGATTTCTGCCCGTTACGAAACCGGTCGGAGACAAGCTCTCGTCTGACTCGGTAATCAAAGACAATCTGGATAACCTGCGCAATGCCAAGTTTTACCCGATTGATAATCCGGTGTGGAGCGCGGTGATGGATGCTTCCCGTACGATGGGACAAGCCGTGCTGTACGACCATTTGTCGCCAAAGGCAGCCCTTGACCAATTGCAGCAATTTGCCGAAACGAGAAGCAGTCAGAAATGAATTGGAGATAAATCAAGAATTATTGGAAGAATTTCTATGTAGACTAAAGCCATTTCCCCCTAATATGTAGATGAGCCTCGGGGTAGACAATCGTCCCTGGGCCGTTAACCAAAAACTATTTAGGAGGGGTAAGGAAATGAAACTATTCACCAAACGAATCGCGACCGTGGGTATGGCCTCCTCGCTCGTTCTCACGCTTGCCGCCTGTGCCGGCGGAACTGCGACGACGAACACATCCACTAGCAGCCCGACGAAACAAGCGAGTGCAACGCCTTCGAGCTCCAGCACAGCGACAGCATCGACCTCTGCCAAAAAACTGACTGGAGACTTCGAAATCCAGTACTTCGTCGGCGGATACGGAGACAAGTGGTGGAAGAAGGTTATCGCCGATTTCCAGACGGCAAACCCTGATTTGAAAGTGAAAGAATCCGCAGGTCCCAAAATTAACGACCAAAACAAACCCCGCTGGATCGGCGGAAACCCGCCTGACTTCGTCTACATCGACGGTCCGAACCTGAACGACCGCCAGATGGTGACAGACGGCCAGCTCGAGGATCTGACCGCTTGGTTGAAAGACGCCAAAAATATCGACGGGGACAAAATTACAGACCTCCTGGCACAACAGCCTCCGCTGTATGACGGTAAAATCTACAACATTCCTCTCGTCCTGAATTCATGGGGCATGTTTTATGACAAAGCGTTCCTGAAGGAAAAGAATGTGGAGCCTCCCAAAGATTTCCCTTCCTTCCTTGACGCCAGCGATAAACTGAAAACTGCCGGTATTACTCCATTCATTCATACCGGAAAATATCCGTATTACATCAACGGTGCTTTCCTATTTCCTGCAATCGTTTCGGCAAACAACAACGACTTCAAAATTTTACAGGATATGGCCGATTCGAAGCTGGAAGCGTTCCAAAACCCTGCCGTTCTTGCTGGGTTAAATAAAATCGTGCAGCTTCGTGACAAAGGTTTCATCGACAAAGCATCCATCCAAATCAATCATACGGATTCGCAAATGCTGTTCCTGCAGCACAAAGACGCCTTTATTCCGAACGGTCTTTGGCTGCCTAACGAAATGTCGAAGGATGTACCTGCTTCGTTCGAATTCGGCTTCATTCCGTCCGTTACGCAAGATAAGGGCGGCAAGGTCGTGGCCAATACGTCGACATCGACCGTCGCAATTGCGAAGAATGGCAAGAATAAAGATGCCGCGAAAGCGTTCCTGCAATTCATTTTCTCTAAATCGCAAGCTTCCCAATGGGCCGAGCTGAGCGGAGCTCCATCCAATATCAAGGGAGATATCAGCTCCTCCAAGGCGCCTAGCTTCGTTAAAGAAGCAGCCTCATACTTGACGAATTCGAGCACGGTCGTAATTCCGAATATTACGCTCAATGCCGACGTAGATAAAGCGATGCAAGATGCCACGGATGCGCTGACGATCAGCACGATTACTCCGGAAGAGTGGGTAAAACGGGTTGTCGAAGTGGTGAAAAAGGTTCAAAAGTAAAAAAAGGTTCAAAAGTAATGTGATGTGAAGCGCAGAGGAAATTTAAAGCCATTTTTTAAATTTCCTCTGTGATTTTACGAAGAAGGACGGTGAGAAGGAATGGGCTTTGGTACGGCCAGATGGAATCGCAATGTGTTTATCGCAGCGTTTATCATCCCTACATTCGCATTCTTTTGCTTGTTTACGGTATATCCTGTCATACTGGCGTTGTATAATTCCTTGTTTAATTGGTCCGGCATGTCGCAGCACAAGAAATTTATCGGGCTGGACAACTTCAAACAGCTGTTTCATGATCCGATCATCTATCAAGCTATAGGCAACGATTAT
Organism: Paenibacillus sp. GP183; assembly: GCF_900104695.1. Taxonomy (NCBI): domain Bacteria; kingdom Bacillati; phylum Bacillota; class Bacilli; order Caryophanales; family Paenibacillaceae; genus Paenibacillus; species Paenibacillus sp. GP183. Next base: position 5,337,391 of record NZ_FNSW01000001.1, on the reverse strand, counting down.
TTTCTCGTCATCGGCAAGATTATCGGGATTATGCTGCTTGCCACATTTTTTGCGGTAGCGCTAACTAGATTTCGCTTCAAAGCGGCAGGCTTTTTTCGTTCCATTTTCTTTATTCCGAACGTCATTTCCATTGTCGTCATAGGAGTTTTATGGGCATTTATTTACAATCCGCAGATCGGCTTTCTCAACGCTTTTTTGTCACTTTTTACGAATAGTCATGTCGACATCACGTGGCTGGGCTTCCCTAAGCATACGATCTGGATGCTTCTGCCTCCGGCGATTTGGGCAGGTATCGGTTTCTATATGATTTTATTAATCGCCGCCATACAAAACATTCCTGAGTCCTACTATGAGGCCGCGAGTATGGAAGGCGCGAATCAATGGTTGCAATTTCGCAGCATTACGGTTCCGCTCGTGAGGGAGCAGCTGAAAGTATCGATCCTGAACATTATGATGACCACTCTGAACGGTTCCTTCATAATCGTATGGATCATGACTGAAGGCGGTCCAGACAACTCCACACAGGTTATGGGTTCGTATTTGTACCAAATGGCTTTCCGCCAATACCACTTCGGTTATGGTGCCGCTATCGGAGTGCTCATTCTCATACTGTCGCTCATCACGACGGGAATCCTGCAGTGGCTGCTCCGGCATGAAACCATCGAGGTCAGCTAGGAATAGAGAGAGTATTACATGGAGGAGGGGTCCTATGAAGTTCGGCATTCGCAATCCCATCTTAAAGGGAATTTATTATTTGATACTGCTCATATGGAGCGTTTCTGTCCTTTACCCGCTGCTTTGGACGCTGCTGGACGCTCTTAAGAATAACAGTCAATTTTTCAGCAAAATGCCGTGGGCACTGCCGCAGTTCCCGCTGCTTTGGTCAAACTTCTCGTATGTATGGAATAAATTTCATTTCAGCAGCTATTTCGCTAACTCTCTTATCATCACAACAGGCGGTACGGTACTCGGTCTCGTTATGTCTGCGATGACCGCTTATGTGCTCGCGCGCTACCAGTTTAGGGGCAATAAAACATTATACCTGCTCTATATCGCCTCCATGATGGTGCCTTTTAATCTGGCTCTCATTCCCTTGTTCTTCCTTATGAACAGCTTGCACCTGGTCAATACGGCATTGGGCCTTGTCTTGGTTTATGCGTCTAGTGTGCTTGCATTCGGTATATTCGTGCTAATCGGCTTCTTCAAATCCCTGCCCAAAGAGCTGGAGGAAGCGGCCGTCATGGACGGCGCCTCGCACTTCGGCACGTTCTTCCGAGTGATGCTTCCGTTATCCCAACCCGGTCTTGTCACCATAGCGATCATTAACGTCTTGAACATCTGGAACGAGTACATCATTGGTATTACGTTGACGACCGACCCTGGACATTACACGCTTCCTGTAGGCATCGCCGTTCTGCAGACCGAGATGCAGTACAGAACCGAATGGGGTCCACTGTTCGCAGCTCTCCTGTTCACGATCGTCCCGGTACTCATCGTGTACATCGTATTCCAACGTCAAATCGCTAGCGGCATGACAGCCGGAGCTGTGAAATAATTCCAAAAATTAACAAGCCGACACCGGTCTTAGACCGTGTCGGCTTTACTCATCATAAAACAAAAGCGCTATTTTTCTTGACGTTTTCTCCCAAACGGTGTGCTTCATGAATAGCTTCATACACCTTCTCTTCAAGAATCGGGAAAGGCAGCATATGAATCATTTCCTCTGGAGCGCACGCTTTCTTAGCAGCTATACGCAATTCTTCTTCGCGAATCTCCATCATTCCTAGATCAAACAAGCTAATAGGTAATCCAATTTTTCGATAAAAATGGATCATATCCAAAATTTCCTGCATTTGTTTTCCTTCCATCTGGAACTGGCACAATAGTCCGAAGGCAACCAACTCTCCATGATAGGCCCCTTTCATATCCGGGATAATCGTCATGCCGTAATGAACGGAATGTGCGCCGGATGAGCTGCAGGTGTGCCTGCCAAATCCCCCGACAAATCCTGCCACAAGAATAATGGCATCGATCACAAAACGTAAGGATTCGCCAGTTTCCCCTTTTTCACAATCGCGTATCGCTTGCTCGCTGTGCTCTATCAATAAATCTCGAGCTAATTCTGCCATTTTGAGTCCTGCCATCGTTTTTGCATTCTGAACCTTGCCGGTGTTGATGGGAATTGCCTCGTACCATTTTACGATTGTGTCTCCAATGCCAGCAGTCAAATAACGTACCGGTGCATCCCGAATAATATCCGGATCGACCAAAGCAAGCACGGGGCAGCGGTCATATTCATCCACTCGCATAAATACATGTTCAGGAGTGTAAACAACCGATAGCGCGCTTGATGCTGCGCAAGTAGACGCCAAAGTCGATACAGTAACAATAGGTATGTTCAAGCGATTTGCAACGAACTTGGCTGTATCGAGACATTGACCTCCGCCTATGCCAACGACAATATCAATTAAATTATCGACTTTGGAGAGCAGCCGATCGAATTCATCATCCGAGCAATGGCCGGAGAAGAATTCCAATTGATAATCAAACCCGGCTTTTTTCATGCTTTCCTCAATCTGGGGCCCCGCTTTTGACCAAGCAGTGCGACCTGCGATGATAAGCGGCTTAGTTCCGAACTTGCGGACCCATTCACCAGTTTCCTGCAGAATCCCCGGCTCCTGAATATAATTGGTTGGATATGCCTTTGCTCTAAACATATTGAAATGCCTCCAAATCTCCATTTTGAGAATTATTTCATTTAATGGGTGCTTAAATTTTTACTTAGAGCATTCAACAAATTTGTTCCATTCGGGCTTCCTAAGCCGGTACACGCATCCCAACCCGGTTGTGCCGCAAAAAGTCCTGTTTCTCGATTGGTGTCATTGTTTCCGGAGATAATGTCATGAAAAGCACTATCATGATTAGCCAGGCTATAGAGAATGGGGTTCACAAAGCCAACAGGATGTCCCAGCTTTTCGTTAAGAATCGCAAGGAGTCCCGCCCATAGAGGCGCCACAGCGCTTGTACCCCCAACTATAAATTTTTGACCGTCAGCCAATACTTCATAGCCGGTTACCGGATCGGCATTTCCCGCAACATCCGGCACACCGCGACCCCTTCGACCTCCCGGGTTTGGCGAAGAAGGGACATGAGCATCTGCCTGCCAGCTTGGAAGATCGAACACATCGCTTATTCCCCCGCCTGTTCCACTATCTTTCCCTTCATTCCATACAACTTCCTTCGTGATTGACTGTCCCGAGCCTTCCAAACGAGTACCGCCGCATCCGAGGACATAAGGACTTGAAGCAGGAAAATCGACATGCAATAAATGATCGTTTATTCCGTCAGACGAACCTCTATCCCCCGAAGCACAGCAGATTGTCACACCCAGAGCAGCGGCGTCTTGAAACACTCGGTTCATGGCCTGCATGGCTTGAGGCGTCCACTGGCTTTCCGAATTTCCCCAGCTGATAGAGATAACCGAGGGCTTATTCGTCGAGTCATGGATCGCTTTGGAAATGGCATTCAAAAATCCGGAATCGGTATTTGGCGCAAAATAAACCGCAATCTGCACATTTGGCGCGACAGAAGCAGCCACCTCAATGTCCAGCACGACTTCGCCATCGGGGCCGTTTGGATCACCTGTGGGCGCGTTTTGTACTCCATCGATAGATATATCGGTAATTTTAGGAATAGAGAGCTTCAAGGAGGAGAAGTAACTCATAAGATCATCGGAACGATAACCGCCGCCTAACTCGATGATTCCGATACATTGACGACTGCAATCTATCACTGTGGGAAAATGATAGAGCTGGGCTACTTGTGGAGGTGTATATGAGACTCTAAGCGCGTTAGATCTCACAAAGCCTTCCGATTCCTTCAAAATACGAAAATGGGGCAGCGTTTGGGGTCGATTGTCAAGTCCTAAAACGGCCTCGACGATCCCGACAAGGCTATCAGGTATGTGTACATGGCCAGTCCGTCCACGATAAGTAAAATTCGGGTGCTCATAATGAGAGAGCTCAACCCTAAACGCCTTGCTGAACGCTTCTGTTGTGCCAATCAGCACTACCGTTCCGGCCGCCTCATTGATTTCTTTCACGGTTAATCCGTATTGATGGGCAAACTCCTTCAATTTTTTAAGGTCTTCCGGATCGATTTCATGTTCGACTTTGAATGCTTCCCGGCTCATGTAACTTCTTTGATTTATTGCGTGGGCGTTTATATTTTGCAGGTCTGGGGTGACAGAGGGACGACGAACAAGCACGGTTACCAAAATTTGTTCATTGGGATCAACATCGCGCACTTTACGGGCGTTAGGCAGAGCGGTTCGCTCACTGCCGGGGATCTTAACGAATTTATCAGGCTCCTTGTTCAATTGAAATCCTCCTTATCCTCTATTTGAGATTAAGTTATTGTATAAACTTAACACAACTTGGCTCATGAGACATGGTAAATAAGTCGTGTTTAAAATTTGACTATCGATAATATACTATGTATAATATCGATAACAAGAGGAGGTGCTTATATATGTATAATTCAGGACTCACGGTTTGGTATAACGTCCATGATTTGGAGCTTACTTTGGAATTTTATACTGAGAAGCTTGGTTTTAAAGTTCTTAATCACGATGCTGGAAAAGGACAGGCGAGGCTAGCCACCAACACCAAAGATTGCTTTATCGGCTTTTCCGAAGCGCAAGAGCTTATCCCCTCCACAACGTCGACGACCTTTGAAGTTGAAAACATTGAGCAAGCGATGCAAACCCTTCAGCAAAAAGGTGTCTTGTTTAACGGCGGAATAAGAACAATTCCAGGACTTGTCAAATTGGCGGCGTTCAAGGATCCCGATGGGCATGACCTGATGCTGTCGGAAAAATTGATTTGAGTAAGAGAGAGAATGTACTTCGGATTTCTCAAGAACTTTCGGGGCAATGGATCATACCTGTATTGCTTACGCTTGAAGATTGCGGGGGGCGATTCACACCATTGCAACGGCATTTGGAAACGACACCAGCTCGTTTGAGTGACAATTTAAAGAGGATGATCGAAGGCGGCTTGATCAAACATTTATCCCCTTTTGAACGCCACCATCCTTTGTTCCCGGAATATGTGTTAACAGAAAAGGGAAGATTGTACAGGGAGGCTGGCGAAACGATCCAACAGGCCGAAGCCGATATGGGTTACGGTCGGTTATCAGCCAAAGCATGGAACATCCCGGTTCTCCTTGCTCTTGATTTTGGGTATGAGCGGTTTCAGGAAATTCGTCTTGTCCTGCAGCAAGTAACGCCACGTATGCTTTCAATTCGTCTGGATGAACTGAATAGCGATGGGTTAATCATCAAACTCATCTCGGAGCAGCCTAGGCTCTCGTTTTTGTATCGGCTCGCTGAGCATATCAAAAAGCCAGTTCATCATTTATCTGTCGATTTGTCTTCACTGTTATAAGATCAATTTCCAGTGGATGCGTCACCGCTCCGCTCCTGCATTACAAAAACGGCTCTAATGCTAATGGTGCGCACAGAGCCGTTTTTTATCATTGCTGGTTATTTGGAGTGCAATTATTTGCGTTCAATTAACTGTTTTAATTTGTATTCTGTTGAGGAATCCGGAACCGGAGTATAAATACTGCAGCGCAAATCGGTACTGCCCTGAACCTGCAAGGAGGTTAAATGAAACAGCATCTTGCCCGCCTTGGAATGTCGAAATTCAATCAAGACCTCTGGAGCTGATTGGACGTCGCTTTGCTGCCATAGAATATTGAAATCAGGGTGAACTGCCTTCATCTCGTCAAGAAACCTTTCATACCATTCATCCTCGACATATTGTCCGTAATACGCACGAAAAATGGCAAGAAACCCTTTGGTAAAGTGTTCCCAATTAACGGCCAATCGTTGAAGCTCTTTCCTTGTAAACAAAAGACGAATCATATTCCGCTGTTCGGACGGGATTTGTTCAAAATCCAGAAAGACGTGGGATGCAGCTTCATTCCAGCCAACGATATAATATCGTCGATCCGTTATGATGGTGGGGCAAAATCGCAGTTCATGCAAAATTCTTTTTAAGGAAGGGCTTATTTCAGGTAATTGTTCCTTCAGCAAAGTTGCTCCAGAACCTGACTCCTGTGCCAAGGCATAAAGATATTTACGTTCATCGATTGTCAGCTGCAATGCAGTTGCAATACAATCCAAGACCGAAGTTGACACTCTGATGTCTCGCCCCTGCTCGAGCCAGGTATACCATGTGGGGCTGACTCCTGCCAATTGGGCGACTTCTTCTCTTCGCAGGCCTGGTGTTCTTCTGCGATTACCCGAAGTAAATCCGACTGAATCAGGAAGAATCTTGGCTCGTTGAGCCTTTAAAAAAGCGGATAATGCTTGAAGTCTAGTTTGATGGTTCATTATTCACCTTTGCAAATCGTCATGGTAGTAGTAATTATACTATAATAAACAACAACTTGTAATAGGATAAAGATAGTGACAAGATAACTACTATGAGATATTTGCAAAGGGAGGCAGATCATGGAAAAAGTAGTTATCACCGGGATGGGTGTTATTTCTCCGCTAGGCAATAATGTAGAGACCTTTTGGAATAGATTGAAAAAAGGGGAATCCGGGATTTCCCTCATTGATACATTCGACGTCTCCAGACATAAGTCCAAAATAGCAGGAATTGTTCGAGAATTTGATGCGGATGGATTATTCGGCCGAAAAGAAGCACGACGTATGGATCGATTTTGTCAGTTTGCTATGGCTGCCGCTGAGCAAGCATGGGATGATTCGGGGCTTTCGCTTGAACATATTGATCGGGAACGTATGGGTATATATGTAGGCTCAGGTGTTGGGGGCATTCAGACCTTATTCGATCAAGCTGCGATTATTCGGGAACGTGGTCCAGAACGGGTGAGCCCGACGTTAGTGCCCATGATGATATCAAATATGGCGGCCGCTTCGATTAGTATTAAATACGGTGCGCTAGGCCCAACCTTGTCTCCGGTAACGGCGTGTTCAATCGGAAATACGGCGATTGGAGAGGCCTCTCGATTAATCCGTTTAGGACTCAGTGATATCGTTTTTGCAGGAGGAGCCGAAGCTGCCGTTACGGAAATATCTTTGGCGAGTTTCGGCAATGCAACGGCTTTATCTACTCGAAACGATCAGCCAACCCAAGCTAGTCGTCCGTTCGACGCCGGGCGTGATGGGTTCGTTATGGCTGAAGGGGCAGGCATCCTAATTCTGGAGTCGCTTACTCATGCTTTGCGCAGAAATGCCCGAATTTATGCGGAAGTGATTGGATATGGAGCCAGTTCTGATGCCTATCATATGGTTGCTACCCATCCAGAAGGAATTGGCGCTTATCAGGCTATGAAAATGGCGATTCATGAAGCCGGTGTCAGACCAGAAGAAGTGGATGTTATCAGTGCGCATGCTACAAGCACAGAGATCGGCGATAGGTCGGAAACTTTGGCAATCAAAAAGCTTTTCGGAGAACATGCCGATCGGATTCCGGTCACAGCGAATAAGTCCATGACTGGCCACCTGCTAGGGGCATCCAGTGCTGTGGAAGCAATTGCTTTAGTTAAAAGTCTTCAGCAAGGTATCATTCCCCCGACAATTAATCAGGAGCAGTCAGATCCTGATTGTAATTTGGACCACGTGCCAAACGTTGCTCGTGAAGCCAATTTAAACATTGGCTTATCCAATTCCTTCGGTTTCGGAGGGCATAATGCGGTGATCGTTTTAAAAAACTATAAACGTTAACCCTTTGCTCAATATCCTAAAGATGCTCCACCGTCAACCGTTAAAGCAATCCCCGTGACAAAATTCGATTGGCTGCCAGCCAAATACAGAACTGCGCTTGCAATTTCATCCGTTGTTGCACATCTTCCTAGCGGATGCATGTCAGTTAACGCTTGAACAGTTGCTGCCTGGTTCGGCTGTTGGCCTATCCACTCTTCTAATAAAGGAGTCATTACACCTGCCGGACAGATGCAATTCACACGTACGCCATGCCTTGCGTAATCAAGTGCCAACGCTTTCGTCATCGCTATGACAGCGCCTTTCGTTGCTGAATAAACCGGATTTTGCCGCTGTCCTATCAAACCGTTTAATGAGGACATATTTACGATACTGCCACGACTTTTTCGGATTTCAGGGATACAATGCTTTATCATCAAATAGACACTTTTCAAGTTTATATCAAGTGTACGCGTCCATTCTGCTTCACTGATATCTTCCAATTCCTTAGCTAAGACAACAGCTGCATTGTTGAATAAAATATCAATCGAACCATAAGCTGACAGCGCCTGCTGCACTAAAAGCTTAACTTGATGCTCCGATGAGACGTCCGCTGTCACAGCAATAGCGCCTTCATTGCCTGGTTGTTTCAAATTAATTTCGGCAGCAACACGGCTTGCTTCCGCTTCATTCCAGTCCGCGATCACAACTTTCGCGCCTTGGCTGACAAATAATTTGGCGGTGGCTTCACCTATACCAGAACCCGCGCCAGTAATAATAGCTGTTTTTCCTGCTAATTGCATAGTGTCTATCCTCCAAGTTAAATACCCGTTTTTATAAAACGATCATTCGTCCTTATTTGCGAATTTCTAATATGCTTGGACATCTCATCCGAAGCGCCTTTAGGATCTCGCTGCATTAATTTCTGCAAGATAGCATTATGCTCCGACCATTCCACATGGGTGGAATCTAAATCTAAATGTAATTGGATGAAAGTCAAATATCTTTGAATCTGTTCGATATACCCTCTAACTAGATTTTGCAAATTTGTATTTTCGCAATATGCCAGGATGGTGCCATGTAAAGACGTATTCATTTCTGTAATGGTCACCAAGCCGTTAGTCGATCGTGATGTTGGATTGATCTGAAGGGATTTCATCGTTTCTTGCAGTTTCTCGAGTTTATCATCAGGTATGATAAGCGCAGCCTTCTCAACAGATAGAGGCTCGAGATGCAATCTGATCTCAAATAATTCATTCAAGTCTTTGAGAGTCATCAGATTAACAAACATCCCTTTAAAGGGAATGACATACAGATACCCTTCGGAATGCAATCTGGAAAGAGCTTCGCGAATAGGGATGTTGCTTACCTCTAAAGAGCGCGCCAATTGATCGATGTTAATTTTTTCGCCTGATTTTAATTTATGTGACAATATATCTTCTTTGACAATCCGGTATATTTCTTCCGTTAAATTTACACGACTGATCTTACTGCCCATCTGACCCCTCACCCATCTTTTTCTCATAATATATCATGTATGATTGAAGGTTTTCAAATAGAAACTTATAGAGCCCTCCCTAGTCAGAAGGGCTCTATAGCGTTAACTTTGGAGTCTGTTGCTGGACGTACACATTGAGCAAGCGCCCTATCGAAAAGATAAGGCGCTTGCTTGAGATCGTTGTTATGTGATTGCTGTCGCTTTACTTCTTGTTGAAGGTTGAAGAGTCGTACGATTTTTGCATAATAGTCAAATAACCTTTCAAATCCAGACCGTCGAAGCCTTTCACATAAGCGTCCCAGTCTTTATCCAGGTTCTTGTTGCCTGTAATAAATTGAAGTGCGTTTTGGTTGACATAGTTGGTGATATTCGTCTGCAGCATGCTCGCCTGATCCGCACTGCTTGGGTCGATCCACAGTGCCCAGTACGGTAATACTTGTTTTGGTTGTTTGGTGTCGTAATTGTTTTTGGTCGCTTGGAACAATCTGCGCTCGTAGCCCTTGTCGCTATAAATATCGGTCGACTGCACCTGCGAACCTCGCAAATTATTGTCAGATAGGTATTGTCCCACGGAGATCCAATTGTTATTGCGCTTTTTTTCGCCGGCTTTTTCCGGTGTCGTAAACCAAATCGGCTGCATCGATTCGTCCAGCGCCTTTTCTCCAGCCTGCGGCTTGCGCCAGTCCACACCTTCTACGCCGCCTTGGGCCGCGAGCTGGCCGTCTAACGTGTACATATAATCCATCGCCTTGATAGCGGCGATTTGCGCTTCTTTGCTCGCTTTATTCGTCAGCACAAACGATGTCCCCGCATTGCCCGCATAGCTGAAGGTGGAATAAGCGACGTTGTTCGGTCCTGTAATCGGCGGAATCGAGTCGTAATCCTTCGAAAACCGGTTTCCGTCCGCAATATCGACGAAGATCGCTGGATGCATGCCTGCGCCTGCGCCCAAAATTTGTGCGTCTTTATTCTCGCCGATCTTTTTGAACGCTTCGGCATTTTGCGTGAAGGCGCCCGGGTCGATCAGCCCCCCGTCGTACAGCGACTTGATATATTTCAGTCCTTCCTTCCATTCCGGCTTGGTGGCTGCGAGGTCCACTTTGCCGTTATTCAGGTTCAAATAAGTGTGGTCATCGTCGTAAATGAAGGCGTTCATCAGAAACGGAACAACGTGCACGCCATACGTTTCAATGGAACCGCTGAGCGGAATTTCGTCCGCCTTGCCGTTGCCGTTCGGGTCTTTCGTCTTGAACGCCTCCAGCATTTTCTTGAAATCGTCGGTAGTTTTCGGTGTTGTAATGTTGAGCTTCTTCATCCATGTGCTGTTCACCCACATTTTGTTGGGAAACGAGCAGTGATAACAGGCGGCAAACTGGCCGAGACCGTAGATCTTGCCATCCGGCGCCGTATTCATCGCTTTATAGTCAGGATAGCTGTCAAGCGTTTTCTTGATGTTCGGAGCGTACTTGTCAATTAAATCGTTCAGCGGAAGGAATACGCCTTGCTGGCCGTAGCGAAGCAAATCGCTTTGAGTGAAGTGATCGATATAAGGAACAAGCAAGAACATATCCGGGTAGTCTCCGCTGGCCAGCGAGATCTGTCTTTTCTCCGGTGCGCCGTCAAAAGGAACCGTTGTCCAGTTGAACTTGATATTAAACTTTTGCTCCAGTTGCAGGGAAAACCAACTGTTAGCCAAATCCTGATTATTGGATGTGTCTTGGTCCGCAAATACCTTGATGGTTACCGCTTTGGAAGCAGAAGCTGTCGACTGCGCATTGTTTCCTGGGGTGGCAGTGGCAGTGGCGTTACCGCCCGTACTGCTGTTGTTGGTGGTGCAGCCCGCCAAAACCGTGCTGATGGCAAGCGCGCAGATCGTTGCCGTTATCCATGTTTTCTTCAAAATATAACCTCTCCCTTTTTTAAGAAATTTTATGATGGGTCGATTTTTTTGTTTGCCTGCCTACATTGGCATCCCCCCTCTCCTTGTTGGTCGGTCCTGCGGTTCATTACCCTTTAACGGAACCGATCAGTATCCCTTGCACGAAGTAGCGCTGAACAAACGGATAAATGAGAAGCACCGGCAAACTCGATATGACGATGAGCGAATATTTCATCAGGCTCAGCAGCTGCTGCTTCTCGGCAATTTGCCCCGAGTCTAATGTGCCGGTATTCGCGTTTAGAATTAGAATCGATCTGAGGAACAGCTGCAGCGGAAACAGCTTGTCGGATTTCAAATAGATAAGGGCATCGAAATAAGCGTTCCATTGGCCTATGGAATACTGCAATGCCAATACCGCGAGAATCGCCTTGGACAGCGGGAGCACGATGCTCAGCACGAAACGGATATCGCTGCAACCGTCGATCTCGCTGGCTTCCGCAAGCTCATCGGGAATCGATATGGAGAAGAAGGTGCGGGCGATGATAACCTGCCACACCCAGATGGCGTTGGGAAGCAGCAGCGCCCAGCGCGTATCGATCAAGCCGACGGCTTTCACCACCATGTAGGTCGGAATCAGTCCGCCCGAGAACAGCAAAGTAAATACGATGAACATCATTAGCCCGCTGCGTCCGAAAAACGTTTTGCGGGATAAAGGATAAGCGATCATCGTGGTCAAGGTGACACTGATTGCCGTACCGCACACCGTATAGAATAACGAATTCACGAAGCCGGTTACAATCTGACTGCTAAGAAAAGCTGACTTGTAGCCGATCAGAGTCGCCTCGACCGGCCAAAGCCATACGCGGCCTCCCGATACAGCGGAAGGGCTGCTGAACGAAGAGCTCACGATAAAAATAAGCGGATATAACGTAACAACCAATACGATCGTCAAGACCAGGTAAATGAATCCGAGAAACAACCGGTCTCCGGGCGATTCGCGAACGGTTTGCTTCATGCTTGCCATTGCGGTAGCTCCTTTCTGTGCGATACCTTTACCAAAGACTGTTGTTGGATAGCCGTTTGGCAATCGTGTTGACGAGAACCAGCAATATCAAATTGATGCAGGAATTGAATAATCCGACCGCTGTGGCAAAGCTGTAGTTGGCATTCAATAATCCGATTTTGTACACGTAGGTGGAAATGATCTCGGAAGTTGACGTGTTGAGCGGATTTTGCAGCAAATAGACTTTTTCGTAGCCGATCGCCATGACAGTGCCGACGTTCAGAATCAGAATGATGACCGCGGCAGGAAGGATCCCCGGAACATCCACGTTCCACATTTTCTGGATGCGTGAGGCGCCGTCGACTTTGGCCGCTTCGTAGAGAGAAGGATCGATCCCGGCCAGAGCCGCCAAATAAATAACGGCGGAATAGCCGGCGGTCTGCCACACGTCGGACCAAACGTAGATCGACCGGAACATATCCGGATCGCCCATAAAATTGAGGGAACCGATCCCGAAAATACCGAGAATTTTATTAACGAGGCCCAGTTTCGGCGCTAGGAAGAGCATGATAATGGAAACCATGACCACGGTGGAAATGAAATAAGGTGCATAAGTCACCATCTGGAGGGTACGCTTGAAGTGGCGGTTCTTTACTTCGTTCAGCGCGAGCGCAAGAAGGATCGGAATCGGAATGCCGACGGCCAGCAAATATAAGGACACAAACAGCGTGTTCTTCAGTAATGTCTTGAACACCGGATTATGAAAGAATAAATTGAAATACTTCATTCCGACCCATGGACTGCCCCAAATTCCTTTCATAACATTGTAGTCCTTGAAGGCCAGCACGGCATTCAGCATCGGAAAATATTTGAAAATAACAAAATAAAGGACCGGCGGAACAATGAGCAAGTAAAGCTGCCAATGCTTTTTGAAGCTTTTGCCCGCGTTTGTTCCGAAAGCAGACCATGCCCCCTTCGCCTTTCTCCGCTCTTGTTTCGCGGTTATTATCGTTTCCAAATCAAATTCCCCCTTATGTTATGGTATGGATGTCCAAGCTTTCTGATTTCTCGTTCCGAGCGATGATTGACAGCGCTTTCTTCAAGATTGATTATACGTGAAAACGGTTCCTGCCAATTCCTTTTTCCAAAATGCTATCCCTGAGTTCGGAATTATGATAGCGCTTTCTATAAGTCTGATTATAGAGGTTCAATGTGGTTGTCGCATAGGTACATTTGCGTCGTTTTGCGAACAATTATCCCGAATTCAGCGGGCATTTTTCCTATACGAACGTACATTTATTACCCTAAAGCAAAAAACCCTAATCACCTGAGCGATTAGGGATTTTCAGTCCTCTACAGATTGTCTGAACGAGCTTGGAGGTATTCCCATGACTCGCTTAAACGCCCTCCGGAAGGAATGTGAACTGTTATATCCGACTTGCGAAGCAATTTCGTCGACATTATACCGGTTCCCCTTTAAAAGAATCGCCGCGTGGTCCATTCTGATTTTTTCCAAATGGTCGGATAAATTCGTCCCCGTAACCTCTTTATACAACTGGGAGATGTATTTTTCCGGACGCTCTACTTTCTCTGCAATTCGGTATAAGTTCAGATCTCGATCTGCATACATTTCTGCGATATATTCATTAATTTGCTTCACTGTTTTCAGATGCGCATCGTTCTTTTTAATCGTTATGAGACTACACATGACTTCAATAATCTCATTGATTTCACGTGAAATCAGTTCAAAGGCTTCACTCTCCTGGATGCCGATGATCCGATTTTTCATTTCCTCAAACAGTGTGGACTCCATTAGAGCCTTCTGGTCGAGTATTTTGAGCAGCGTTCCTTTCACTTCTCCGATAAGCTGGTGCTTCATTTCCATGGAAAGCTCACGATTTTCCGTATTTTGTTCGATTAAAGATTGGACGATTCGTTCCGCTTCAGCCGCATCTCCTGCCCTGATTGTGCTGATTATTCGCAGCTCCACATCAATTGGATAATAGTAAGTGTTGCTCTCTATTCGCGTATCGCTGAACCAAACGATTCCTGTTCTGTTCATATATACGGCGTATTCCAAAGCTTGTCTGGCTTGTTCGTAGGATCGGCTAACCTCCATAAAAGAGGAAAAGGGATCGCTTATTGCCGCAGTAATTGTAATTCGGTATTCGTTAAAGGCAAGTTGGGCGAGCATCGCCAAGAGTTGCTCGATATCTTCCTTGCCAAGCGCCTCAGCTTCTTCCTTTTCTTTGGGCGTAAATATGGTTACAATGCGATCTGAACCCAAATCGGTCAGATGGACATGCATGTGACTGCCTGCATCGATTAATATTTGCTTCAGGATGAGTCTGGCCGCATAAAGCTCGTTGAGAATTTCAACGCTATCCATGCCGGAGTATCCATTAATTTGCAAAATCCCCGTATATCCAGCATTCAGATTTAACTCTGTGTCAGCCTGCGCGGCGGCAGAAATCATTTCTTCCCTCGATTGATACTCTCCCGCAATCAGTCGCTTGTAGAAGGTATCCCGAATCAATGGAAGCTGCCGATTCAACTCGGATTCAAGGCGCTTGTTGTTCGTAATCATTTTGGAAATATTCCCCTGCAAGAAGTCATATTCATTGCGCTCCATGGCTTCCTTGTCAAATTGCTCTTTCACCACACTGATCAGCCTATTGATCGGGGCCGTATTTCTGGAAGAAAGCATAAAACCGACAAAAAGCCCGATAAGCAGAGCAACACCGGTCACGGACCAAGTGATGTACTTGATTTTATTCGCATTCTCCATTAAAACTTGTCTTGGAATACCAGTACTGTATACCCAACCCGTTGATTGAGAACGAATCTTGATCACGAGATCATCTTTATAAAATTGACTGACCTTGTCTTTAGCGAAGCGGCTATCTGCGGATAATTGATCAATCTCTTCTTGACTAATACCTTGTAAACTAATGGTATGTCCTTGCGCGTCGCTAATATACGTCCAGCCGCCATTGGGGGTTCTTAAGCCGGATAAAACACTGTTGATGGTTTGTTCATCAATAATCGTAACAATCGTAGCCGGTGAGGAGTCACTGAAGCTATCCAGGGGGAGAGATTGCATAAAGGTGATGACCGAGCTTTGCGTTCCGTTATTGACAAATGGGCTGAGCGGCATGATTTCGCTTCTGTGTGTTTTTTCCAACACGGTCCGTTTCCATTCGTCCAATGAAAGATTGCTGTAGTATGACGTCTGATAATAATGTTCAGGGCGAAAATAAGTATTGCCTGGCATTATAATGACGTTGAAATTATTCAAATAAATATAAAAATTCTTCAAAAAGTCATTGGTTTGACTGTAAGCCATAATATCTCTCGATATTCTCCAGATCCCATACACATTTGTCTTTTCATCTACCAACTTTTCGTTTAGAAGTACACTCAAGTCCTGGTTTAAAGCCAACTGTCTCGTAAAGCTTTCAACTTCGACCATCCTGCGCTCCAGAATCTCTTGGCTCTTTTGAAGCTGAGTCACATTATTCTCAATGGAAATGGACTCAGTGACGGCAATTGAAGTACGGTACGACATATAGCCGGCTATGCTGGGAATGGCCAAAATAACGATATACGAGAACAGAAACCTTCGGAATAACCTGGAATATTTAGGCACGGCAATTCTCCCTTCCATTTTGGAAGTTTCGGAATTCGTTCATTTACGTAAAAAGCTTATACCTGAGCCCTTAGTAAACGAATATTTTCCCCTTTCACTGTATCCACCATAATGATGTTCCCCCGCAGCAATTCTTCCCCGCTACTGTGTATACATTTGACGTCATTCTCCCAAGGACTGTAGATCTGAAGCCGGGAGCCTGCCTCGCTAAATATGTCTATCCATAGCACATCACCCTGATAGGCAGCAGCGCTTACAAGAAATCCTCCAACCGCGCGAAGCGTTGAAAACTCGGTATATTTCTCTGTGGACCAGTTAGGGAAAAAGCGAAGGATGCCGTTATAGCTTTGCATCAAGCATTCATTGATAACGGCGGGCAAGGCAAAGTTTTCAAACCATATGCCCATGGCTCCCATGAAATCAAAGGCAGTTGTGTCCGAATATCGTCCACCGGATTGCAGTACTTTGTCCGTACAAGTTCCGTTTGGAAGCAAACAGTATTGGATTTGACGCTTAAAGCGTTCCAGGTCGAGCTGACCTAATCGCGCCCCAGCGAGATGATAGAAAACAAGATCGTTACCACCCTCATTACGGTGATTCTTATAAGAATTAACTGCGATCTCGTATTCCTCAGGCGAACTATGCAAACCATGGTCTTCTCCAGGAAAAATGGTTGAAACCCCGTTCGGAACATTATATACCACTTCCGGATCTTCGTTTGGAACGGAAACGAATACTTTACCCCCCTGTGATTCCGCGGTCGGATAGTCAGGAAATTTGTGCAAAACCTCGTTGACCTCAGCGAGTAATTCGGCTTCTTCATCATTTCGCTCAAGCTCATCGCATGCCTTGGTGAAAGCGTTGAAAAGAAACTTCGTTAACGTCAAATCGACGATACAATCGCTGTTTTTCTTGAAGCCGGGCGTTAATTCATACAATTCCGGCACCACGGTTGGGAAAATATGATAGCGATCATCGCCCCATGCGTCTCCATGCGCCTCCGGCCGTTTCATATAATCGACCATAAACATTACGGCTTCTTTCATTGGCGTGAAGGCACGTTCGGCCAGAAACGATTTGTCCATCGTATACAAATAATGCCACCAGAGACTTTGCACGGTCCATGGCGTTTCACAAATTTCCCAGCCCCAGTGCGGCACCGGGTATGGCATCACGTTCATATCCACTGGGTAAGCGGAATGCGGGTAATAAGCGCCGCGCAGGCGGTAGTATTCTTTTGCCCACTTTCGGCTGATTGGGAGGACATGATCGACCATGTTCACATAAGCCAAATGTTTGTCCACATGATTGCTTGAGAATGCTACCCAAAATGGCTGCTGTGTGTTGTAATTCATATGGTAATCACCATGCCAATCCGCACCGATCATGCCATAGCTCCAGTTCGCAAACAATCCCGGGCAAATGGCTTCAGGCTTCACAGAACAATGGAAGAAATACAAATTCCGGTACCAGATTCGCTCCAAAAATTCATCCTCCAAAGCAACGCCCGAACGTGACCAATATTCATGCCAAATGTCCAAAGAATATGATAAAGCATGGACAAATGATACGTTTGTCGGCGGTTCTATAAGTATTATTGCTTCTTTGCTGATGACAGAATCAAGTCCTTCTTCCAATTGGACACACACGACGAAACCAGCTTCTGCCCCCAACCTCACTTCAAGTTCATTGCCGCTCTCATGAATCGGAATCGATTGTGAGATCCGTGCGGATAGTCGGAATGCCCGATCTTGAGGATGACCGTAATGCGTCTCTTCTGCCTGGCAAGAGAATGGCATTGTCTGGTAAAACGCCAATTGCTTGTTCGAAGCATTGATTGAAGCCCGGAACGCAGGAATTTCCTTGGGTGTAGAAGGATCCGGAATGAGCTTCAAACGGTCGAAGAAAGAAACAGTCTTCCCTGGCAGATCAGAATCCTTCATTGCAACCCAAAGACGATCTGTATGCTGGTCGACAAATACCTGAAGGGTAGCAGGAGTTCCTTCATTCAGGAAATGGATTTCGCATACGCCATTATCGATTTGTAAGGAGTGCCCCAGCACTTCCGTACTCCGTGGGTCGAAGCCAAGCAGCAGGGAACCGCACGGCATCGGTCGCGGATAGGGAAAGCTGTAGTTCTCGCTTGTCATTGTTACATAATCACGGTACCACCCTTCATCGCTTAGAGATGTATACGTATCCGGGATTTCCTTCAGTTTGGCGAACAAGCTGTCAAAGGTTCCTATTCGGTCTTGATTATTTTCTGCGATCCGAATATCCCAAACGTTGTTATGTCCGAAATGAATAAGAACTGAATCGGGCCGAGTCGTTACGACAGCGCCCAGCCCTCCATTTCCCAATAATGCCCCTTCAAAAAAGGTTGCTGCCGGACGATCGTAAATAATCTTGTGTTTGTGTGCTTGTTCTAGTGTATTCAACAGTCCTGCCTCCCGGATTGAATCCATGAAAAGCCTTTACCTTATCTTTATCTTTATGATAACGCTTACTATACTACGATTATATAAATTGTTGTTCATTACGGCAAAGGTTATAATTGGATTGTTTTCAATTTCTTGTCGATTCTATAAACATAACCCGACGCCAGAATGAGAGGAACACTTTGATCACGGTAGCGCAGATAGGTTTGTCCCGCAGAGAATGCATGAATAGTGGCCTCTATCAATTCACCGTTCTCCCAGACAATATCCACCTCTATATTTCCTTTACCCCGCAGGCCTGAAACTTTACCTGTCTGCCATTTCTTGGGCAGGGCGGGAAGCAAGTTGATTTCTCCGGCATGACTTTGCACCAGCATTTCCGCTATGGCTGCCGTGCCCCCAAAATTACCGTCCACGACAAATATTTTTTTCTCCGCTCCGGCAATACCCGGTTTCGAATACGTTAGCAAGTTGTCAAAGCACAATTGGCCGATCAAATATGTTAAATGCTTGTATGCTTGATTGCCGTCCTCTAATCTGGCGAAGCTTGCGGCAAATAAGGCAACAGTAAACTCAACATCCTCCAACTCTTCGCGAGACATGCGATTTTCTAATGTGGTTCTTGCAGCGGTACTCAGTTCCGGCGTTCCTCTTACTGTGATCCGGTTACCCGGATATAAGTTTACCAAATGGGACAAATGGCGGTGATCAGGCTGAGCTTCCTCATAATCTTCCAGCCATTCCTGCAATTGTCCCCGCTTTCCTACAAGAAAAGGCGGCAGCTTGGCAATGGCCTGTTTAAGCCTTTGCTGCCATTCCAGATCGACTTGCAGCAGTTCGGCAGCTTCCAGACAAAAAACGAATAAGTCCCGTACTAACACTTGATCGATGGTTGTTCCCATCGACAACTGGTGAGTGCTGTCCTCTATATAGAAGCTATTTTCCGGTGAATTGGATGGACCTGTTACGAGCCATCCATATTTCGGATGCAAGGTCATGTAGTCCAGAAAGAAGGCGGCGGATTCCTTCATCACAGGATAAGCTCGCTGCGCTAAGAACTCCCGATTTAAGCTGAATTCATAGTGCTCCCGCAGATGGGTTGCAATCCATAAGCCACCTGTAACATTAAGTCCCCAGGAAGTTTCCCATCCAGGAGCGGCGAAACCCCATGCATTAGAAAATACATGCGCCACCCAACCCTCGCATCCATAAAACTGTTGTGCGGACGTTTTACCTGCAGCCGACAGACTCTCAATAAAACGCATCAAAGGGAGATGGCATTCTGCCAGATTGCTGGCTTCCGTTGGGTAATAATTCATTTGCGTATTGATATCCAGATGGTAGTCGCAGCTCCACTGCATACGGTTGGCTTCGCCATCATTCCAGATGCCCTGCAAATTCAACGGCAATGGGGAGTCCGCCCGTGAACCTGAAATCATCAAATATCGCCCATATTGATAAAACAGTGCAAACAATTGCGGATCATCATCTTGTCCGTTCTGAAGGAGCCTTACTCTTTCGTCCGTTGGAAGGTATGCAGCGCTTGAATGCCCTAAGTCCATATCCACTCGGGCATACAAACGGCGATAATCGGAAATGTGATTTTCTTTGAGGCGTGCGTATCCTTGGGCTATTGATTGTTCCAACTGACGCGCAGATTCATGAAGCCAATCCTCATCGGTTTTGCCATAATCCGTATTTACAGCAAAGTAAATGCAGGCTTCATCAGCGTTTCTTATCACAATTTGATCTCCTACAGCAAAAACAGCCCCGCCTTGGGTAACCACTTTAATCATTCCTTGACAGAAAACTCCGCATTCACCATCGCTATGCATTGTTTCCGTCGCTTGTCCCTTAAAGACAATCGTATCGTTTTGCTCTGGCCAACTTGTAAAGTTATCCGTCAGCCCTTCCACTTCAAGCGAAAATGAAATTCCCCCCATTTGTTCACTCCATAATCGGGAAACCACGATGTCGTCAACATGCGAGGCGAACATTTCCCGTTTAAAAGTGTTCTCTTTTACCTTATATGATATATTTATGATAGCGCTGTCCAGATTCAATTCACGATGGAAATCCTCCCCTTGATGTTCGTTATGTAAAATCAAACGACACATCGGCAAGTTTGTTCCAAAGTTTTGCTTTTTAGGCTGCAGCGAACGCTGGGCTAAATCCTCTCCGCGCTTGTAATCGCCTGCGAAGAAATGCTGCCGCATCTGGTCAAGATCAGCCTTACCATTTGAATGGCTTTCTATTAATTCCGATTTTCCCGACCAATAGGTAACTTCAGTCAGACTCCAGATTTCCTTCTCGCTTCCCCCATAAATAACAGCGCCCAATCTCCCGTTTCCAATGGGAAGCCCTTGTGACCAGTCCTGGGCGGGGCTGGAATACCAAAGCTTCAAATTATTCATTTGTGATTCCCCCATCAAATCATCATATACTATATATCATGTATGATCTGATTTTAGCATTCGCTATGAACCGTGTAAAGAAGATAAGTAAGTTCATAAAGCCAATTGGCAAGTTGAACAAACTTGTCAATTGGCTTTATCAAGCTCAAGTGATATGTGTAGGTGAATTAACCTACATGTCAGATTCAGTATATTTTTTAAAATTGTCTAAAATAGCCTGCCATCCTTTTTCTTGCATCTCCATTGGATTACTGTTTTCCGCTTCAAAAACTTCAATTATCTTAGTTTCGTTTCCTTGATCAATAAAATTGATATTAACTTTTCTTCCATCATCCAAAGTATAAGAAATAACCTCATTCATTCTTACTTCATCATAAACCCCGCTGAAATCAAATCCAAAACTGCCATCTTTAGCTTCCATTCTTGAAAGAAACTTCCCGCCAGCCCTTAAATCATTTTCAGCAAATGGCGTGTGCCAGTCATCTGAAGGACTATTCCATTTTATTATATGATTCGGCTCTGTCCAAGATTTCCACACTTTTTCAACGGGTGCATGAACTGTTGTTTCTACTGTTATTAAATTACCTGTTTCCATTATTAATTACCGCCTCACTTAATAGATTTGGTTTCATAATTAATTATAAATGTTTAAAGAATTATCTTCAAATTCTAACAACTGTATTCGGCTATCGCGGCCAACGTCTTTCTACAGGCAACAGCGACGGGAATGGCATGTGCGGTTCCGCTTGGTACCAGTAAGCGACGGAGGACACATCGTCGGTTCGCTCGAACAATGCGCGGCTGTTATGGCCCATTTGCTGAATCGTGAATCGCAGCTCCTGCTCGAACCGGATCGGGTCCATCAGATGCCAGCGATACAGACCGTGCATCGGCACGCTGTCTTCACCGAATATGTCGCTGCGCGTGTTATCCGCCTTGGAGTAGAACGGATAACCTAAATATGGCGTGTTGTATGGTGTTTCGACGATTTTGCCATCCCGCTGCTCATAGAAGCACCAAGCTCCGCCGAAATAGTCTTCCGTGCCGGTTCCGCAAATCGTTGGCCATTCCTCATCGCCGTCCATGAAAAACTTGATCTCGCCTTCTCCCCACCAGTAGCGCTCGAGCGCCGCCCAGGCCAAATAAGTGCCGACGTACTGCCCTTTGCCTTTTACTCCGTCCAGTATCGTGAAGTCCTGCGCTTCCGTCGTAATATTTTCTCTGCGCCACTGCGCATGGAAGTAGCCCGCTTCCTCCAGAAGCTCGTCGACGAGCGTGTAGTTAAATTGATAGAAGAAGCCGTTAATATCGGCGGCATGCTGATTCTCAATCGTAATCTTCGCGGACTTGCGAAACGGCATGGGAAAGTAGCAGTTCATGCCGCCTGTCGGATTGACGACGATCGGCAGCGAATTCACATTGCATCTTGTCCCGAAGCCATTGCAGAAAAAATCGCCAAGCGGCACTTCCACGGAAGGCTTTTCTTCGTCGTCCCAATACATCCGCAGCACCAAATCACGGAGGACGAAATTACCTTTATCCGTGCGGTCTGTCACGGTAATCCAGAAGTGCTGCAGGACGCCAGGTCCATCGATGTCCGCGAGAGTAACGGTGTCGCCTTGATTCAAAGTGATGCAAGGTCGTCCTTTGCGCGCAACACCCAGGTTGCTCGCTTCTTTGCCGCCTGAGCCGACCTCTCCCTTCGGATTTTCTGCAGAGATGGAGCGGCTCTTGCCACTCGTCATAAGCGGTGCCGTGGATAAACCAAAGCCTAAACCGTGATTTTGCAACATATGATTACCTCCTGGTTTGATTGGATTGGAATTCGTTTGGTTTTGTAAACGGTTACAATATGGTTTGAGTGTATCTTAGTACGGCTAATCAGAGCTGTCAAGGGCATTTTCGCTAAACAAAAAAAGGTTACCCAGAAACTCTGGATAACCTCTTCATTCATCTACGGCGATCTTTTATTCATCCTCTTTAAAAACGGGAATTATACTGATATCAAATTGAAACTCCTTTTCATCCAGCCGATATGCTTCCAACAACTCCGGACCGCATGAATTAGAGCCTACTCCGCTCATCTTGTAATCAAGGTGTACAATGGTTTCTTTACGTTTCAGCGCTGGCAGCTCATAGTTGTGCGTCGCTGATGTTAAATCCTCCGCTGTAAAATGAAGAGCGTTAAAAGAAAATTCGTTAGGGGAGTTAAACTTCAGGCCCATTCCCTGTTCATTTGAAACGATAGCCCATTCTGTACCCGATCTCGATCCAGTTTCCTGCGGCATGATATAATTCTCAAGCATCTCATCAACTTTCAATAAATATTTTCCCTTTTTGACGCTTTGACGCTTGTCTATATAACTTTCATGCGGCCCTAATCCGAAATATTCAACTTCTTCCGTCCCTTGAGGCATAGATAGCTGAAGGCCGAAACGAGGCAGAAAGACCAAATTCTCTCTAATATTGACTTTTACCTGCAGAGAAATTTCCCCCGCACCATTCACCCTCCAAAGTGCATTTCCTCTGAGAAATGGAATCTTTATATAGCCACCCAACGAAAAATCCACTACAATTCCCACTGTATTTTTCGTTTGTTCTATGATTTCTGAACGGTACACATGCATTTGGGCCCGTTCGTAGCCTTCCTCAAGCCATTGATGCTTGATATTCCGGTCATTGTCTGTCGGAGCCCGCCAAATAGTGAACTTCGGCGGGGATTGCAGCATATCCACTCCATGCTTGGATATCTTCACAAAGGTTCCGTCATACAAGTCAAACACGTATCTGAAATCAAAGCCGTTAATGGTCAAGCGATTTCCCTGCTGCTGCAATTCAATACCCGGCATCTCCATAAGCAGCTCTTTTTGGACGAGTGTAACAGGAAGCTCGAACTGTTCAAATGTAATCTCATACCCGGATTCCGCCCACAGGCTGTCCCGCTTGGACCTGCATGTTAAGGTGAGATAGTAACGGCTATCAGACACTTCCCTCCATGTGTACGGAACAGTTATGGTTTGAGACGTATGGGGGGCTACGATTAAATCGCTGATTTCTCCTTGTTCGACTACCATCCCGTCTTTTTCCATTTTCCAGGCCAGAACTAAATGAGACAGATCTATAAAATCGTAAAGATTAGTGACTCTGATTGTACCCCTTTTCAAATCCTCAGCTTCCAATTTTACAGGCGCGATCACTTTCTTAAGCTCAAGAAGCCCTTTATGAGGTATTCTGTCCGGGCTAACCAGACCATCAATGCAAAAATTACCGTCATTAGGCTGGTCTCCGAAGTCTCCCCCGTAAGCAAAATATTCGATTCCATCCTCTGTCTTTGTCTTGATTCCATGATCGGACCATTCCCAAACACAGGCGCCCATCAGCTTCGGGTACTTGTAAATCACATCCCAGTAATCCTTCAGATCCCCCGGACCGTTCCCCATAGCATGGCTGTACTCGCATAAAAACATCGGTTTGGCGCTGTTCGCATCTTTCGCATAATTCTCGATATATTCAACAGATGAATACATCCTGCTTTCCACATCGATGACTTCTGTATTGGAACTGCCATTATACCTCTGATCAATTCCCTCATAATGCACCGGTCTCGACGCATCTCTGCCTTTCATCCATTTTGCCATCGCTATATGATTGACATCGTATCCGGATTCGTTCCCCATCGACCACATAACGATACATGGATGATTTTTGTCTCTTTCCACCATCCGGACTGCACGCTCGAGGAATGCGGACTGCCATTCGGGATTTTTGGAAAGTATATGAGAATCTCCAGCAGGGGACAACCCGTGGCATTCCAAATCGGCTTCATCGATCAGATAAAATCCGTACTGATTGCAAAGCTCAAGAAACCGAGGATCGTTGGGATAATGGGAAGTTCGGATCGTATTCACATTATGTCGTTTCATCAAGATCAAATCTTTGATCATATGATTGAGCGGTATCGTTTGCCCAAGCTCGGGATGAGAGTCATGGCGATTGACTCCTTTTAATTTTACGGGCTGGCTGTTGATCATAAATACACCATCATTGATTTCTACTTTGCGAAAACCAACCTGGAAAAGCAGGACTTCCTCGCCGCAGAATACATAAAGGCTGTACAAATACGGTTTTTCAGCATTCCAAAGCACGGGTGCCACGATTTCCAAGTTTAGGATGCCGCTTCCGTCTATCACGGCTTGTCCTTGGCTTACAATTTGATTCTGCGCATCCCTTAATTCAGCCCTAGCTTCAAGAGATCCTGTAGTCTCCACTTCGCACCGAAGCAAGGCCTTTTGATAATTGCCGGATAGCTCCTGCTTGTTAAACACATCCCTGATATGATTCCGGCTGCGTGCCAACATATAAACATCTCTGAATATACCGGAGAATCTCCACAAATCCTGATCTTCCAAGTAAGTCCCGTCACACCATTTTAGAACCATGACAGCCAGTCTGTTCTGGCCGCTGCGAATAAACCGGGAAATGTTAAATTCAGCGGGTACTCTGCTGCCTTGACTATACCCGACAAACTTACCGTTGATCCATAGATAAAAACAGGAATTAACTCCTTCAAAAACGATATATTTCTCTTTGCCATCCCAATTTTCAGAAATGTTAAAATCCCTTACGTATAGGCCGGTTGGATTCTCATTCGGCACAAAAGGCGGATCGCAAGGGAAAGGATAATTGACATTGGTATAATGGAGTTGGTCATATCCGTTGACCTGCCAGCATGACGGGACGATCAAGTCATCCCAGCCGCTGACCTCAGCGGACTCTTCATAAAATCCATCCTCAACATTCTTGATGCTGCTATGGTATTTAAATTTCCAGCTTCCGTTCAGCGTCTGATAAAAAGGAGAACGTCCCCTTTTCTTGGTTAATGCTGATTCTGCATCACGATATGGAAGGTAATAGGCTCTGGGTGCTTCCCTGTTTACCTGGAGAACGTTGAGATTCTCCCAATATTTTTCAACCTGAATCATTGTGAAATTCCCCCTATGTGGATTGTTTTGAAACGCTTACCATTCCGCTATGCTTCCATCACGGTGCCGCCATACAGGATTTCTCCAATTATGTCCAATGGCGGCCATCTTTCTCACATAGTTTTCATTAACCTCAATACCTAATCCTGGGCCTTGAGGAATATTTACGAACCCGTCCTTATATTCAAAAACAGAAGCATCATCGATATAATCAAGCAGATCATTCCCCTGATTATAATGAATTCCCAGGCTTTGCTCCTGAATAAAAGCATTATGCGCCGTTGCATCTACCTGCAAGCACGCTGCTAATGCAATTGGCCCAAGGGGACAATGAGGAGCGAGTGCCACATCATAGGCCTCAGCCATAGAGGCAATTTTTTTACATTCCGTAATTCCGCCTGCATGAGAAAGATCTGGCTGAATAATATCCACGTAACCATCAGAAAGCAGAGATTTGAAATCCCATCTCGAGAACATTCTTTCCCCTGCAGCAATTGGAGTGGATGTATATTTCGCTATCTCCCTTAAAGCTTCATTATTTTCAGGCAATACCGGCTCTTCAATGAACATCAACCGAAAAGGCTCGAGCTCTTTGGCAAGAATCTTGGCCATCGGTTTATGGACACGCCCATGAAAATCGACGCCAATTCCAATATATTTGCCTGCAGCTTCCCTAATGGCCGCTACCCTTTCAATAACCTGGTCAATTTTTTCAAAGCTATCGACATACTGAAGCTCCTCGGTTGCATTCATTTTTACCGCTGTAAAACCGCTGTCTGCAATATCCTTAGCCGCTTTCCCAACATCACTTGGCCGGTCTCCTCCAATCCATGAATAAACGCGAATCGAATCTCGGCAAGCGCCGCCTAATAATTGATGAACGGGTGCATCATAATATTTCCCTTTAATGTCCCATAACGCTTGGTCTATACCGGCAATAGCGCTCATAAGGATCGGACCGCCGCGATAAAATCCTCCCCGATACATGGCCTGCCAATGATCTTCAATCCGCATCGAATCTTTTCCTATTAAATGTTCCATCAGTTCCTTGACGGCTGCGGCAACGGTATCTGCCTTTCCTTCAATGACCGGCTCTCCCCAGCCCGCAATACCTTCATCCGTATCGATTTTTAAAAACAGCCAACGCGGTGGAACCTTAAACAGCTCATAGCTTGTTATCTTCATAGCGGTAACTCCTCTCCCTTATTAAGTTAGCCTTTAACCGATCTTTCAGTCAAGCCGGATCTCAATTGTTTTTGGAAAATTAACAAGACAATCTATATAGGAAGAATCATCCCCCAAAGATTATCTATTAAAACATTTAATGAACACAAAAAAACTCAGCCCGGATAAGACTGAGTATGTGTAGTTCCTTAAATATATTTTTCAATATCATATTAATGCAGTAAATGTAATTTATTAAGTCAGTCTTCCATTTTCAAAAGTGAGGAGATATCCTCGATGATTTCGGAACGGATACATGAACGCCTAATTGCTGATCCACGACTTGTGTGATGGCAAAGTCACCGGCCAGACTCATAAATGAGTAAGCATCTTCCGCTGTCAAACCGCAATGGTCAATGAGAAAGCGTAGCATTTGCATGGCTGCCTGTCTTGTGGCTGTATTCAGGTCAGGACTGAAGCCATGCGTAATCCAATGGGTAGATGTCTCGAGCATGGGACTTGGGATGCAAATATTCTTCAGCACATTGACCTGAATCAGGCAGTTCATCGATGCCTCGACACCGGTACCAGAAAGCTCGCTATCACCTTGCGCCAGATGGCAGTCCCCAAGTGAAAGCAATCCCCCTTCTACTTGGACCTCATAGTACATAGTGGCACCGACTCCGATTTTCCAATTGTCAAGATTACCTCCATGTACTCCAGGAGGCACAGTGCTAAAATGACCAACATCGGCCATGGCAACACCCATATTTCCAATGTGCAGACGCACAGGGATCTGAACGTTTTCCAATGCAGGCATCTTCTCCACTATATCTGTGTCAGTTATACTTCCCAGCATTTCATAAGGCTGTTCCAAATTATAGGCAAACTCTGCCGTCAGCCACTGCCCCGAATCGTCTAACTTGTAAATCGTAATGCGTTCCCGTTTTCCATACTCCTCAAACAGGTAACCCCAGGATGCCAATAAATTCGATCCGTAGGGGGTTCTAGGCTTCAAGTCCAGAATTTTCACTTGCAGGACATCACCTGGTCGGGCATATTCTACGTAAATGGGTCCGGTCAGAATGTGCGGACCAGGCCCGCGCTCATGTAGAGGAATGGATTGGAAAATATTGCGGATGGCATTGTCCATCATCAATTCGGGGGCATCCCCGACGTGAGGTGTCACCGTCTCGACGAGTACCATATCTCCTGACTGGATACGAATGGCGGGTGGAACAGAGTGATCGAAAAAACCCCAGCACACATTGTTCGAGTCAGCAGGAAGACGGTGGAGCATCGGGATCAACCTCCTTGGAAGAAAGAATTAATACGCGCCTGGGCTGTACGCAATGAGATCGATTTCAACATCGGCACCACCCGCAAGTCCAGTGACGGCAACACAGGTTCTTGCCGGAAGCGCCGAAGCGAAGTAGGACTGATAGACGTTGTTGACTGCTTCAAAATCTCGCATATCAGTTAAAAACACTCGGGCAGAAACGACATCAGATAAGGTTAAATTACATGAAGCCAAAACAATTTTTAAATTCTCCAGGACACGCGCCGTTTGCGCTGCTGCATCCCCTGTCACATACTCGTTCGTTTGAGGATCGATTGGCATTTGTCCGGTGATGAAGTAAAAGTCCCCTGCCCGTACCGCGTGAGCGTATGGCGCCACTGCACTCGGGGCTGTCGTGACTTGGATGCGTTCAATATCTCGTGATTGAGCCATTTAACATTTTCCTCCAAGTGCTTTATTGGTTTTTGCTTGCTCCTCAAGTATTGTCTCTCTAGTCAGGCACTTGTAGGAAGTTTCTTATTCGCGCTGACCGAGACAGGTAACACAGCGTAAATAATACCAGCCACCAAAGGACCGACAAACGGGCTGAGATCCATCCCAAACAATACCTGAGTGGAGAATGGACTCACCCACAGTGTGGAGTTGACACACATGAATGCAGCGGCTGCACCAAGAATAAGTGCGATATAAGCCTTGTAGTTAACACCCGAGGAATACCAGTAACGGCTTGATTTATCCAGGACGACCAGATCCTCACTGTAATACTGCCCTTTATTTATCCAGTGATGGACCAAATATATGCCGGTCCAGGGACCGATAAAGACAATGGAAAGGCTGAGAAATTGTATAAAAAAGCCAATAAAGCCCGGACTGAAGAAGAGCGCATAGCAGCCGACAATCACAGCAAGGGTGGCGTCTACAATAACAGAAATATAACGTTTCATCCGAATGCCTATGGCGAGAAAGCTCATAGCAGAGCTATACGAATTAAGATAGTTGTTTGCTACCTGACCGAGAATGACCACCAGCAAAAATGGGATTGCATACCATGCAGGTAAAACATCACCCATCGCAGAGACTGGATTGTCACTGAATGCTGCAGGGTTGATAAAAGTACCTAACAGAACCCCGATTGCCTGGAAAAGGAATCCAGCGATCCCTCCACCAAGTGTAGTGTACCAAATGATTGCTTTCGAACTCGTCTTTGTATGCAGGTACCGTGAATAGTCCGCTGCGTAGTTGGTCCACGTCATGGAAGACCCCATTACGCCGATAGCGGCAGCCAGAACCAATGTCGGCACAATTCCGGAGGCAGCCAAGCTGGAGGCGGCTGGATGAAATCCAAAGTCAACTTTTGGCAGCAACAGGATCGTCATGAGAATGGCCAGAACTCCAACGGCATAAGACAGATACCGTTGCATGACGATTACAGTAGCATGGCCGAGAATAGGTACACTAAACGTGAGAACGACAGCCACCACGACGCCAATGAGTGTTGGTCCTACTCCGGTCGATGGAATTCCAAATTTGGCTCCCAATGCCAGAACCGCTTCGACGGTAAGCACTATCGTAACACTTTCCCAACCTACAAGATTCAGCCAACTTAAGAAGGAAGGCAACGCATTTCCCTTTACTCCGAAAGATGCCCGAGAGATAGCTAGCGTGGCTGTCCCAGCGCGTGGGCCCGGCGTGCCGGATAGACCTACCACAATATAGGTAAGACCGCAGAATAAACATACACCCAGTGCCATATACAAACTAAGCCCTAATGTGGTAAACAACTGCCCCATGATAATTCCGCTAATGGTCAATTGTCCAGCCATCCACACCCAGAACAAGGACCGCGGAGATCCGTACCTATATTGTTCAGGCACAATATCGATCCCGTGCTTCTCCATTTGAAATGCCTTAGTTTCCCCTGTCTCCAAGCTCATTTACCTTCACCTCACTAATGAAATGTCACAGATTACTGTAGATATTGTTTTAATGTAAAACATTTTCAAGGATTCAACTTCGAGATCGCAGCAAGTTGCCCTATCGTTTGCACCGTATCCGTCACTGCCTCTCTTTGCAAGTAACGAATGGCACGGAGTGACGCTTCATGCGCTTCTCTAGTAGAGCCGCTGACTGCATCTGCGACCACTTTAACAAAATAATTATGCTGATGCGCGTCCGCACACGTGTAATGTACGCAGACGTCCGTCAAGAAGCCGCAAACGATCAATGTTTGCACATTCAGCCCTTTAAGCAAAAGCTCCAGATCCGTGGCGAAGAAGGCGCTGTATCTTCGTTTCACAATGACATACTCGCCGTCCAACGGACGAAGATCGTCGATGATATCGACTTCATCCGAACCCTCGAGACAGTGAATCCCTTCGGAACCGTCCAGCTCCCTCCCAAAGTCCACCTGACTTCGACGGTGCATTTCTTGGGTTTGAATAACGGGCAGATTGGCGTCGCGAGCGGCTTCCAGCAGGCGTCTGATATTGTCGATAGCTGCAGAAGCGTCAAAGACAGCGTCCACAAACCCTTTCTGCGCATCGATAATTAATAGAGCAGCGTTGCAATGAATCCAATCACTCATTCCGGCTTCCTCCTGTCATTTCAATAGTGAAGAATTTAGCTCCCAAAAGTAACAATAATGCTGCTCCCAATCCTCCCATGAAAATAAAATAAGCCCGAGGATATCTTATCGATATCTCCCGGGCTTTTCCCCCTCCGTGTACGCGTCAGTGGGACGCGCGTTTTCTCTCGGACCAGCCGACTCTTCCTAAAAGAGACGCGGAACCCTAGAAAACTAACATGAATAAATATTTTTTTGAGTAAAACTTGTTTTTATCTTATTCTATATGCGTAAACGTGTCAATATATATTACACACTATTTAAAAAATCGAATTAATTCAGTTTCATGTAATAATAACTAACATAAAATTGAATCTCCTAGATCATCCTCAATCGGAATTTCTACTCGATGACTAAGTCTCTTATTGAGTCAGCTCCTGGTGGATCAATTTAATATTTTTAATATGAAAATTTAGAATTCCAATCGCAATGGGTTGGGCTTCATACTGGAAATCAGCACCCATTTCAATAATTTTTTCTGTGGATAATCCTCGTTCCATTCCTTCGCCAACGAGTTCGACGGCTCGTTTCAGATAATCTCTGGATAGATCAATACGCCTTTGAATCTCCGTTTTATCCAAGGCTGCCGGACCATGCTGAGTGATCACCGTATCAATGGAATGCGTTTCGAATATCTGACTAAACATAGTCAGAGTGTCCATATAGGCACGATAAGACGTATATACAAAGGGAAACTCAACAGCCGATAGATAGTCACCGACAATGGCTGTTTGACCATAGATCGTGACCAGCCCATCCCATGTGTGCCCCTTGGCGTGGTAAAAAGTCATCTCACCCTTCTGCTGTCCGTGATTGACTTTGTCACCCATCGGCACACGCGGCATTTTCCCGGTCCATTCCCTGTCAACATAGAACTCGCTGTCGAACTGCTCTATCTTCTCAATGGAATGGACTTCATTGGATTCATCCCAAGCACTCGATGCAATCACTTTGTATTCCGGGAATTCATGCACACCGGCGATGTGATCAAAGTCGGAATGGGTGAGAACCAGATACTTCTCTCTGTTTGGTGTCTCGAAGCTTCGTGCCAGCTCCCGGATTTCGTTGATTTCATCGGGGAAATAGCACGGATCGAACACATATACAGCCTTTTCATCCACCAACACAACACTTTGCAGCTTTTGTATGTGACTTGTATGCACATAAACACCTGGAAGTAATTCGTTAATCATATAGAACACTCCTCTCTTTGGACACGGATATTATGGGTAATACATCTATAGCGGCATCACATGGCGCCAGCCGCCGGAAGAAGTCACATCTTCCGCATCTGCCGCCGCGTAAGCCTCACAAACAAAGCCCGGGACTTCGCTGCCGTCCCGCAGCTCCACCTTCCCGATCCCGAGCGGCGCCGGGATCGCTGCGGCAAAACCGCCAAATGCCTCGAGCGGCATTTCCCAAACCTCCAGCTGGATAGGCGCTCCGCCCTCCTGCTGTTTGATCAAGCCAGGCTTCGCCGGCGTCGTGGCCAGCTTCACCAGGCGGTACTTCGCCGCCGTCTCATCCTCGCGAATGAAGCGCGCTCCGCAACTCTGCATCTGCTTCTCCAGCGGGTAGCCGCGCATGTGCAGGCCGCAGACGGCAACCAGCGTTGTCGCCGGAGCCGCTGCAGAAGCCGCTGCTTGCTTCGAGCTGGAACCACCCGCCGTCTCAGCGGAAGCTGGACTCCCTGCGGCGAATAGCTCGGCGGCGCCACAGATCAAGCCCTCATCTTCGGCGAGTGCGAAGAGTGTGATGCCGAACGGCGTTGACGGAGCCGCATCACCCGCAGGCACTGCCAAAGCGCACAAATCGAGCAAGTTGCAATGATTCGTGTAGCGGCCCATATCCCGGTTGGTGCTGATCGGGTCCAATCGAACTTGCTCGCGAGTCCACGTCCCCCCGCAGGTTGGCATTACGAGCACCGAGTCTTTGAGCAGTTTACGCGCTTCCAGCTTAAACTGTTGAAGCTTATGCATCGCAGCGAATACTGATGCAGCATCGTATTCAGCCGCTGAGCCAGAGCGGAGAATTTTCTCGGTCACCGGAAAACTGGCGCCCGGATGAGCATCGATGAATCCGCCCAAGGCTGCCCACCGTTCGGCTACCCATGGGCCTTCGTACAGAATGGCGCCCGCTTGGGCGAATAACTGAGCATCCACATATTCAATGGGAATGTTCAGGTTTTGTAATTGCGCGACTGCAGCGTCCCAAGCGCTGCTGTACTCGTCCGCGTAGGTTCCATAGAATCCTAGCGGGTCTTTGGGCAAGCAGATCTTGGCGGGCAGCTTCGCCTGCGGCATCGGCACTTTGCGTGACCAAGGGTCATCATCGTGAACGCCGCGAGCTGCACCGTCTACGGCGAGTACATCAGCTATGCTGTGTGCAAACACCGTGACGCAGTCCAGACTCGCACAGGCGGGCACTACCCCTTTGGTTGGCCAAGCGCCGAGACTCGGCTTAAAGCCGACCAATCGATTGAGCGCAGCAGGCACCCGTCCGGAGCCTGCAGTGTCCGTGCCAAGCGCGAAAGCCGCTTGGCCGCCTGCGACCGCAACAGCGGGGCCGGAGCTGGAGCCGCCGCTGATCATTTCGGGTCGAAGCGCGTTGTGCGTTTCGCCGTAAGGACTTCTCGTACCGACCAACCCCGTCGCGAATTGGTCTAAGTTCGTTTTGCCGAGCGGAATGGCTCCTGCGGCAATCAACCGCTCCACCACACCCGCATTTTCGATCGGTGTATAGGCATATTCCGCACAAGCCGCTGTCGTCGGCACGCCTGCCAAGTCGATATTGTCCTTGATAGCGAAAGGAATTCCCCATAACGGTGCTTCCGCAGGATTGAGCGTTGTCAGTCGATCCAAGTAGGGTTGAATCATCTCCATGTCAGGAGGGGTAATCCAAATATTCATGTCTGCATCTTCTTTAGATCGTTGAATAATTTCAATAATAAGTTCTTGAGGAGTAAGTTCTTGATTACTGTATTTGTCTCGCAACCAAGAGATACTTAACTCACGCGGGATTTCTGCCTTTTTCATGTGGATATAACCTCTCTTCCTTCGATTATCGGGTTAATACCGAGAATAAGTTGTCCGGTATGTACTTGGTCTCCGGGATTAACATGCACGGATGAAACGAAGCCGTCGCATGGCGCATGCTGCGAGAACTCCATTTTCATACTTTCCAAAATAGCCAGCTTATCGCCCTTCTTCACCTGCTCACCACGTGCAACCAACACCTTCCACACACTGCCCGGCATCATACCGCGGACGGGAATAGTACCCTCCGGCAGTTCATCTTCCTCCGTTTTTTTCGCTGACTCCTGCTCGGTGACATATTCGGCAAGCCCTTGCGCCTTCCAGCTTTCGCGCTCTGCTTTGAAAGCATCCTGCTGCTGCTTGCGGAATGCCGCCGCACTCTCTTCAATTGATCCAAGAAACTGCAAATACTCGCCTAAATCAAATGTCGTTTCGGTAATATCCGCCTCATATCGCCCGCGCAAGAAATCTTCACGCAGTTGGAGCAGCTCATCCGCCTCTACGGGAAAGAACTGAATTTGATCAAAAAACCTGAGCAGCCAAGGCTTACCCGGCTTGAAGCATTCCGTCGATCTGAGACGATTCCACATCTGTATCGTGCGGCCAACGAATTGATAGCCGCCCGGACCTTCCATCCCGTATACGCACATATAAGCGCCGCCGATTCCAACGGCATTCTCAGGCGTCCAAGTACGTGCGGGATTGTATTTCGTCGTCACAAGGCGATGGCGCGGATCGATCGGAGTGGCCACAGGAGCACCCAAATAAACATCTCCCAAGCCAAGAACCAGATAGTTAGCGTCAAAAACGATCTTCCGGACATCCTCTATATGGTCAAAACCATTGATGCGTCTAATAAATTCCAAGTTGCTCGGACACCACGGTGCGTCTGGCCGCACCCCCTGCTGATAACGCTGAATGGCCAGCTGTGTCGCCGGATCATCCCATGAAAGCGGCAAACGCACGATTCGCGAAGGCACTCGGAACGATTCGAGCGGCGGCAGCGCCGAGTCGATTTCAGCTACTTTGCGGCATGCTTCATGGATTGTTATTTGCGCTGGATCAATGTGAATTTGCAAAGAGCGAATGCCTGGCGTTAAATCCATAACAGGAATATTCCCGCTATCCATGATCGCCTGCATCAAAGCCTGGACTTGAAAACGCAGCAGCATATCCAGCTCCATGTCGCCATATTCGACCAGTAAATTTTGATCGCCGCAGCAGCGGATTGTAATCGGAAATCTGCGATTTTCTATTTCGTGGACGAGACGCGGATATTCCGGTGTAATGGCTTCGTTCAAGTCAGGGAGCTTCACCGCTTTCAACCCCGCCGTGTCGCCTTCACCTATCGCTTGCAAATAGCTTTCTTGCAGGTCTCGCAATGCTTCTGCATCCGGCAGTGCAAGCAGGTGGAATCGGACGAAATCGCCGGGGTGCAGCTGCCCGATTTTCCAAAACTCCGCCGATGCTGTCGTGACGGGACAGACGAAACCGCCAAGACTGGGACCGTCCGGTCCAAGCAGAATCGGCATGTCGCCTGTCAGATCAAGCGTACCAATCGCGTAAGCATTGTCATGGATATTGGAGGGGTGCAGGCCTGCTTCCCCGCCATCTTCACGTGTCCAGAGCGGCGCGGGACCGATGAGTCGAACTCCCGTTCTTGAACTGTTGAAATGAACTTCCCAGCTTGTTTGGATCAGCTGCTTCAAATAATCATTATGCAGAAATTCACCCGTACAATGCGGTCCAGGAATGACGCCAATCGTCCACTCGTGCGTCATCGATGGCCTATGCTCAGCTTCTAGTTCCGCTATGAGAGACCCCGGCCGGCCGCCTTTGTTCACGGCCAGCACATCGCCCGCGCGCAGCGCGCGTCCGCCATGCCCCCCGAAGCCGCCCAGGGTGAAGGTCGAGGAACTGCCGAGAATTTGCGGCATATCAAACCCGCCGGCGATCAGCAGATATGTGCGCATACCTTCCTTCACTTCGCCGAAGCTAAGCACTTGCCCGCGACCGGCAAACATCGGCTTATACATTGGAATTGCCGTACCATCCAGCTCTGCTTGCATATCTGCTCCGGTCACGCAGAACCACATGTCACTGCGGAACTTGTATGAGCCTCCGCGCAGTGTCATTTCAAGCCCGCTGGCACTGTCCGAATTGCCAAGCATCTTGTTCCCGATCCTGAAGGACAGCGGGTCCATCGGTCCGCATGGCGGCACACCTACATCCCAGTGACGGATGCGGCCAGGGAAATCTTGCACGGTCGTTTGGATACCGCCGTCCAGCACTTCAAGCGCCCGTTCCGATGGCTCAAAGCTGTTTAGTAATTGCGTGTAGACGTTCCCGTCAACACAGTCCTTTTCTTGAAGCAGAGCCTGCAAATACTGCAGGTTGGTTGTAATGCCGTACATACGCGTCTCTTCAAGCGCCGCAATCAGCTTCCGAATGGCATCGTCACGATCCGTGCCGTGAACGATGATTTTCGCCAGCAACGGGTCGTAAAGCGTAGTCACAGTAAGACCGTCTCTCACCCATGTTTCATTTCTCGCGTTTACCGAGAAAACCGCTTGATCCAGCTGCCCCGCGCTCGGGCGGAATTGCTGAAGGCAATCTTCCGCGTAGATCCGGGCTTGGATGCTGTGCCCTTGCGGCTTGCGGATCAGCGACTTCAGATCGCGCAGTTCGTCCGCAGCTTCGCGCACCATCCATTCGACGAGGTCAATACCGAGCACTTCTTCCGTTACGCCGTGCTCCACTTGAAGTCTCGTATTGACTTCCAGGAAGTAGTACTCAGACGTTTCCGGATCGTACAGAAACTCAACCGTACCCGCACTGCGGTAGCCCAATTCGGCAGCCAGACGTATGGCCGAAGCAAACATCGCATTGCGGACTTCGTCCGTCAGGTTCGGCGCAGGACTTTCCTCTATCACCTTCTGGTTGCGGCGCTGAATGGAACAGTCGCGCTCTCCGAGCGTGACCACTTCGCCAAAGCCGTTGCCGAAGATTTGCACCTCGATGTGGCGTGCTCTAGCGATATATTTCTCCAAGAACATGCCGCCGTTTTTGAAATTCGTTTCAGCGAGATGACGCACGCTGTCGTAAGCGGATCGCAGGGCCGATTCATCGGCGCAAACACGCATTCCGATGCCTCCGCCGCCGGCGGTGCTTTTTAAAATCACCGGATAACCGATGCGAGACGCTTCGCTGAGCGCCTCTTCCAGCTCCGTGATAAGAGGCGTCCCCGGCAGCAGCGGAACACCGGTGCGCTCCGCAATCTCTCTGGCGGAGTGCTTCAGACCGAACATTTCCATCTGCTCCGGCGCAGGACCTATAAACACAATCCCATGCTCACGGCAAGCCCGGGCAAAGTCGGCATTTTCGCTCAAAAAGCCGTAACCCGGATGAATCGCTTGAGCGCCTTTTTCAAGCGCCGTCCGCAAAATCAGCTCCGTATTTAAATAACTTTCTTTGGCAGGACCTTTTCCTATGAGAACCGCTTCATCAGCCTGATCCACATGAAGACTGTCCTGGTCTGCCTGTGTATATACAGCCACGGAAGCGACACCCAGCTTGCGAAGCGTACGTTCTATACGTACAGCGATGGCGCCCCTGTTAGCAATAAGCACTTTACTAAACATCGTGACCCCTCCTTAGCGTTTTTTCCTGAAAACTGGCAATGGAAGTAAACGCTGAGTTTTACTTGGCAAAACTGGCTTCGTCTCAGATAAGGTTTACTCAGCTTTCCCAGATGAGAACCTGAATCGGCGTCGGATTATAAGCGTTACAAGGATTATTCAGCTGCGGGCAGTTGCTGATGAGCACCATGGTACCGCATAGGGATTGGACTTCCACATAAGCGCCAGGACCGGATACGCCATCGTCGAATTTCAAACCGCCATCCGGTGTAACTGGAACGTTCATAAAGAAGTTAATGTTCGGGGCCAAGTCCCGCTTCCCAAACGCGCCATCGCGCTTTGCAAGCTGGAGCATAAACGTATCGCGGCAATTATGCATCGACAGCTTCTCGTGTGCATAGCGAACTGTGTTGCTTTGAGCGGAACACGAGCCGCCAACCGTATCATGGCGTCCGCAAGTATCAGCGACGATCTTCAGCAGCTCTTTGCCCGATTCGGATCGCAGCACGGAGCCCGTGCTCAGGTAAATGTTTCTTTGGCCTGCGATGGTTGCTACGGCACTATAATGATCATCGGGATTCTGGGCATCATAGAACAGCGTATCAGCCGCCTGATTTCCTTCCAAATCCACAATGCGCAACACTTGCCCCGTCTTCAACTCATGCATCCACCCGTCTCCGGCCAGGATTATTTCGCTATAGACAGCGTCTTCGACCTTGCGGTGACTTTCCACTCGATTAAATACAGCCATGTCGGTTCCTCCTTCGCAATTGTTTTTTTACAGTCCAAGCAAAGTGTGGTATTCCCATGTATTCTCAAAAGCCCGGCGATTTTCCGGGCGGTAATTGACGCAGTAATCTTGCGCATCCACAGGTAAAGCAGTGAAAACTTCAACTTTTACCGGTACGGACGGAAAAGAGGTGTCAGGATCCAGCGGATTTGGCGTATTTGAAAGCACGAGCAAAACGTCGAGCTCTGTGCGTATTGTCACGGTTGCACCCGCTGGGCAATGATCCTCGCTAAAGTGCATGTCGCCCTGCTCATCGCAAAACACTTTAGAGAACAAATTCACGACGGGCATCATATCGCGCATGCTTAAACCATTTCTCACCAGCTCTACGGCGAAGTTCTCTTGACCGCTTCGCAGCCAATCGTTGCGCAGTTCCTGATAATTCGTTGCGCCATACTTGGCATCTGTGGCAGCTCGGCTCGTATATCCGCTGAGCGGGTCGTGCCAGCCCAGACTGTCTTCGACGATGCTCGCCATAGCGCGGCCATTATCGCTCATCAGCACATTACCTCTTGTCAGATGTGAAGTATGCTGTGCTTTCAGCGTATCCGGCATGTTGTAACGCTCAGTCAGATCCTTCGCGTGAAACAATTGCACGGAGACATTCGCAGCTGCTTCTAACGCAGTGAAACGAATTAATTTCCCTTTACCGATCGTGCCTGACCATTTCCCGCCGGGACGAATTGTTATGCTCCAAATGCTGTTCATGTTCACAATCTCCTTTTCAGCGTAATGAAACAAAAAGGGAGACATCACAAGACGCCAGCGTCTTGATGATATCTCCCAGGTTTTTATCCTTCCGTGTCGCTCGTCACAACAAGCGGTTTACTCTCGGACCAGCCCGGAACCTTCCGACGGAACCCTAGTAAACAAAAACAATCGTATGTGGTTATGTTAATTAACATAACATCAAGTATGATTTTCGTCAATATATTTGGGTTTGCGAAGGTAATCAAAAACAATGTTATCTTTAAATCCAAATCGCCCGTTTATACAGAATGCCATTTACCTACAGGCGCAACTTGTACACCAGCACCATTCAACTTTTCCCTAATACGCTTAATAATTTCAACAGCTCCAGTCGTGTCACCATGTACGCAAATACTCTCGCCCTTGATATCAATATTTTCCCCATCCAAAGTTTTCGTTTTCCCCTCTACAACCATGCGCAATACATTTTCAGCAATGATTTCCGGATCTTTAATTACCGCACCTGGAATTTTTCGGGAAACAAGAGTCTTTTCACGCGTGTAGGCACGATCTGCATAAAATTCTAATACAACGGGAAGACCTTTCTTCACTGCAATTTTATGGATTTCCGTACCTTCTCTAATAAACAATTTCATATCAGGAAACAGGCTCAGGACAGAATCAACTATTGCTTCAGCAATATACGGGTCCGTATCAGCCATATTACTCATGCTTCCATGGGGTTTAATATGTTGGATCTCAAGATCATGTTTACTGGCAAATGCTTGCAAAGCACCTATTTGATAAATGTTATAATTGATTAATTCTTCTCGAGAAACTTCAATGTTCCGACGCCCAAATCCTAATAAGTCTGGAAATCCAACATGAACGCCAATGCCGACACCGTATTTTTTAGCAAGAGTTACCGTTTGATCCATTACATTAGGATCGCCGGCATGAAATCCGCATGCAATATTAGCCGAAGTGATATATGGCATAGCTTCCTCATCCATGCCTAATTTATAAATACCAAAGCTCTCTCCCATATCACAGTTCAAATCAATGTTTTTCATAACATACACTCCTCTAACATTTTCTTTTATCAACGAATGATCATTCGATTGATTAAACGGAGCTCTGCTATCAATCTCTCTTGTTCTTTCCAGAGCTCTTGAGCATCCGATACTTCCATCGCTTGGAACCGAATTTGATCTCCTGGCTTTTTTTGAGCCGTAAAAGGGATATCGACACTGATAATAACTCCTATTTTGGTATAACCGCCTGAGACCTGGCAATCAGCCATCAAAATAATCGGTTGGCCTATGGCAGGAACCTGGATGGAACCCATGGCGATAAAATCGGAAATGATATCGGCTCCGGCGATATGCATTAGCTGCTCTCCTTGTAATCGATATCCCATTCGATCCGATTCATTCGTTACTGTATAAGGATTTGAGGTAAACGTTTCAACCGATTCGCTTGTGAATGCGTTGATTTGAGGTCCTGGAATAAATCTGATCGTCCGATCCTGTGAATAATCGGGAGTGTGCTCATACCGTAATGTTCTTCCCGCTATTTGAGAGTAGTTGAAAGGCGAGCTGCCAATCGGTATCTCATCACCTGTTGCAAGCGCTCTGCCTTCAATCCCGCCATAATTACCCCGTATAAAGGTGGAACGGCTTCCAATAACTTTGGGCACACCTATACCGCCGGCAAAAGAAATGTAGGTTCTGCATCCGCTTTTACAACCACCGAAGCTCAATTCATCATCTTTGTAAATACGCAAAGATTTCCACATACCGACAGAGTTTCCGTTAATCGAAGGAGACAGATTTCCGCCTGTAATCGCAATCACGCCATCTGCGCCAAATCTTAATTTGGGACCAATTAATGTTGCTTCTAAAGCGGCTTCATCTTCGTTATTTCCTACTAAAAGATTGGCTAAACGAAGAGACAAAGGATCCATGGCTCCGGAAGCCGATACGCCAAACTTCTGGTAGGCACGGCGCCCCAAATCTTGGACAGTTGTGAAGAATCCGGGTTTAA
The DNA here is from genome assembly GCF_900104695.1 of Paenibacillus sp. GP183. Classification (NCBI taxonomy): domain Bacteria; kingdom Bacillati; phylum Bacillota; class Bacilli; order Caryophanales; family Paenibacillaceae; genus Paenibacillus; species Paenibacillus sp. GP183. The sequence goes on along the minus strand of NZ_FNSW01000001.1, from coordinate 5,296,507 downwards.
CTACGTGAACGAATTCCATTCCTGATCCCACTCTCTTTGTCTATGGTTATCCCATCTTTCCGCTTCATCAGCAGTTATAGGTATGTACTGAAGATAATCTCCCGAAAGCAGCAAGCCTGGGGCTTCACGATAAGGATTAAAAATTTCCATCGGTGTCCATCCAAGCAGATGCCACCCTCCTGGAGCATCAATCGTATAAATGGTCGTTTGCTTATTAGCAATAGCGACTGAACCCTTTTTCACTTTGACCCGGGGGCTGGAACGCCTGGGCAAGATCAACCGCTCGTCAATTTCACCGCCATAAGGTGATCCTGCTATAAAGCCGACCATATAAACATAGTAAGGCTTGGAGTACAGACTTTGTATGACTTCTTCCGGCGTTAGACCAACCTGCTTGGACAAGTCTTCCAAATCAGGGCCATATTCTCCGCCGAAAACGACTGGTACATACACTTTTTTACTTGCGATATCCTCACTTTGCAAAGTGTATTCTTGTAAAGCTTGAAGTTTTCCTAATAGTTTATCGTAGGTGATCTTAATGGGATCGTAACAAACGGCTAGAGTATTGAACGTGATAATAATTTCTGTAACTCCCGGAATTCCTTGCTGCTCGATTATATGGGCGAAGGATTTGACAGATCTACTAACCTGGATGGACAATATATTCTCAAACTGCACTACCAAAGTTTGATCTCCCAATGGAACATAATTGATAATTTTGTTCGTAATATGGGCGGTCAAATACCCTCACCTCCAAATTGAAAAATTTAAGCAAAAATAGACACTTTAATATATATCACTATTATAGAGGAAAAACAATATACCTATGTTATGTTTATTCACATAGAAGTTTTTTCGATTTATGAATCTGAATCTGTTCACAAGACCAAATTCACACCGCTCATCTGCTGCTCGATCATCTTAAGAAGCAATGAACCGATATGAGCCCCCGCTTCCACTGGCAAGGTTCCTCTCCGATGAATGTTAGAGATAACCGTTCGTTCGGAATCTCTCCTCCCTGGACGAGGTTTATAGCACATATAAGCACTCATCGAGGAAGCCGCCAGAAGTCCTGGCCGTTCGCCAATTAACATGACTAACACTTCAGGCTCCAACAATCGGCCAATATCATCCATACATCCAACACGTCCACCGCGTACAAAGAAAGGCGTGCCCGAGGTTAAATGATTCACTTCCAGAGAATCCATCAGAGCCGGCAAAATATCAGCCAAATTATCGTCTACTGCCCTGGCACTGAGTCCATCCGAGATGACGATTTGTACCTGAGGCTTAAGCACACAACGCTGAAGCAGCAGACTGGCAGCCTCCTCAGTCAACAATCTCCCGTTATCAGGACGTTTTAAAAATAAATCTTTATCGCCGAATCGCGTGTCAACCGTAAACAATTGGAAGGCTTCCAAAGTAGCTGGAGAAACGACTCCATATACAGCATCTACAGCCTCGGCGTGATCCAATCTCAACTTCAGCATCTCTTCTGTAAGCGGCCGTGTTCCCGTTCTCCCCACTCCGATACGTGCAGGCGTGTGACTGGCCATCTCGGTAAATACCCGAATTTGATGCTCTCTCTCCATCCTATGTCCTCCCCTCAGTACACGAAACGAGTCGCATCGCCCGCCTTCGCAGCAGTTAACCGTCCATCCCGCATAATACCCTGATCCTCAAGCCATGCTTCAAACTGCGGTGCGGGTCGTTTGTGCAATGTCTCCCTGATTGCAGCAATATCGTGGAAGCTCATGGATTGATAATTGAGCATGCAGTCGTCAGCCATTGGGACTCCAATAACAAAGTTGACACCTGCGGATGCCAGCAAAATACCCAGATTTTCCATATCATTCTGATCAGCTTTCATATGATTCGTATAGCAAATGTCGCATCCCATCGGAAGTCCATGCAGCTTACCCATAAAATGATCCTCTAAACCAGCTCTAATCACCTGCTTGCTGTCATATAAATATTCAGGTCCGATAAAGCCGACAACCGTGTTGACGATAAATGGCCTAAATCGTTTAGCCAAACCATAGCACCTGGCTTCAAGCGTAACCTGATCGATCCCGAAGTGTGACTCTGATGACAATTCAGACCCTTGTCCGGTTTCAAAATACCATTGGTTCGGACCTTGACTCGTCCCATATTCATGAATAATTGCATCGGCCTCTTCAAGCAGCTGCAAACTAATTCCAAACCCCCGATTCCCCTCCTCTGTTCCAGCCAAGCTCTGGAACAGCATATCTGCACGCGCGCCATCAAGGACCGCACGCATTTGCGTTGTGACATGGGCGAGAACACAATTTTGCGTCGGAATCGACCATTGATCAATCACTTCCTGAGATGCGTTCAACAGTGCTTTTATGTTGTCTGTCGTGTCAATTACAGGATTAATGCCAATAACCGCATCTCCTACTCCATAGCTGAGCGCTTCAAACAAGGCTGCCTTTATCCCCCGTAGATGGTCCGATGGATGATTCGGCTGCGCCCTCGAAGCTAGCGTCCCCGTGAATCCAATGGTTGTTCGGCAGGTTGTAAGAACCTCCATCTTGGCAGAAGCTTGTATTAAATCAAGATTGGACATCAGCTTACATACCGCTGCAATCATTTCACTGTTCATCCCTTTGGATATCCGAAACATGTCGCTGCCGACAATCTCAGAGCGAAGTAAATATTCTCGAATCTCAGCAACTGTCCAACCTTTTATAGAAGCATAGACCTCCTCGTTCACATCTTCTTCAATGACTCTCGATATTTCATCAGCTTCGGGAGGCAGCAATGGATTGTCACGAATTTCAGACATCGTTAATCCCGCCAGCACATATTTAGCAGCAATTCGTTCCGACATATCCAGCGCAGCAATGCCAGCCAGTTGATCTCCCGATTTCTCTTCATTCGCTTTGGCATATACCTCTTTCAGGCTTTGAAAAGTGTAATTCTTTCCTCTCAAAGTTATTTGTAATTTCATGGTCTCCCACCTCCATATTCTTTCCTCTGAAACATAAGTGTTTTGATAACAACAGGTATGATATCTTCCTTTAGAGGCTTCCCTACATCGATATAATCTCCCTCGGAGGCTTTGATTTGATCCACGCAAATAAGTTTCATTCCAACAGCAAGTCGTTTCACCAAGGCGTGCCCCAATGCTTTCGCCATATCGTTCTCACAAATGATAAGCAGCGTAGTATCCAATGGCGCTTCCGCCGCCGCATATCTCCAAATTATCGTGTCGGCAATCTTCTGCAAGCGACGATATGAATAGTAGCCTCCACCCCTGAAAGCGAGAGCGAAGGGTGGATTAGTCTGTGAGGCAGAATACAGAGAAGAAGCCTTGTCCAAAGCAATCAGAATTGCCTCTTCGAGCTTATTCAAATCGTCCTCTTCATCATCCGGTAAACAACAGACAGCAACAGGTATATTAAGAAGCGGCAGCGCCTCCTCGTCATAATAAAGAGTCGCACCGCTAATTTCCATCGTCTGTGTTCCGACCCCGATAACCGTCGCCCGTTCAGATTCCTCGGCTTGCCTCAATCTCACTGTGCTGTTTGTCGCTTCCTCGCAGAGCGTAGCTGCGAGCAATGGACCTATATCACCATATTGGGCTACCTCTTGCAACGTAGTCGGCGCTGGTGCTGCCATTAAACCGCCAACACCTCCAGAAATCCAAATTTCATCAGGGAAGGGTAACGCTCTTACCGGCCTTGAAATGAGTAGTGATTCTATATACGAACCGTTGTCCAGTTCTTCTTTTCCAAGCATACAATTAATGAGCACCTTCACCAGTCGGCGGCAAAACGCCTGTAACACTGAGAAAGAGGTTACCTCCCCTTCAACTAGAAGGGACTTGTCAGGATGATTCTCATCCCACTGCTTAAGCTGCCCAGCTATATATTCGATTCGTCCTGTCTCATCCAAACGAACAAGACGTCCTCCAACATGCATAGTTACCGTAGCAATCATGTCTCCATCTCTGAAATAAGCGGCATTCGCCGTCCCTCCACCGATATCAACATTGGTAATAATTCCCCGTTGAGTACGTGAGTAAGCCTCTGCACCTGAGCCTTTACCAGCGAGTAGCGATTCAAGATCCGCCCCAGCGGCCGCAACGACAAATTGTCCTGCAGTTCTGGCTAGCGCATGCACAATTTGTTCCGCATTATGCTTGGTAGCCGTCTCCCCCGTAATGATGATCGCACCTGATTGAATAATGTCCGAGCTAACTCCAGCTCGATCGTATTCCTTCTCCAGTAATTGGGACAAGGCCACCACATCGATCTCCTTCTCACTTGCTAATGGAGTCGTAAAGATCGGGCTCACATAAGCCAGCCTTCGTTCAGTAATCTCATAACGAGGCAACGAATAGTCTCCTGATGTTTGTATAAGCTTTAATCGGGATACAATCCATTTAGTCGTGCTTGTTCCAAGATCAATGCCCACACTTGTAATCCATTGCTCCTTCAATCCATACCCTCCTAGCCTGAATTACCAAGGGGATTCATAACTATTATCTATAATACATCATAACTTTAAGAAGCGCAGAAAAGCATTTGTTTGCAAATGTGGCACAATTTATTTTCATTTAATAAAGAATAATCGCCTTACCCCATCCTTATTTGGATGGGGTAAGGCGATCTTGTAACTATTATGAAGCTTACTATTTATTGATTAAATTCATCGTTTGAAGAACTGTCTGCATCTGAACCTGTTGCTGTATCAGATTTTGCTAAGATAGTAATTGTCTTCTCACCAATGATTCCTGATCCATCCTGCGCAGTAGCTTTCACAGTAACTGTGCCGTCCTTTATTGCTGTTAAGAGACCTTTTTCGCTTATGATCGCAACGCCTGTGCCTGGAACAACACTCCATGTTACTGCATTGTTACTGGCATTTCCAGGTAAGACCGTTGCTTTAAACTGCAGCGTGCTTCCATTCCGTAGCATAGTTCTATTTCCAGCTGCAGTTAAACTAATATTCGTAACGAGGGTATCCTGATCGATAATAGCCAGGTTAGATCCAGCTTTGTTGGATATACCGCCTAATTTGATATTCCTGATTGTGAAATGATTCATAGTTATGCTGCCAGATATAGTACTAGCTGCCTCAATACCAGTTAACCCTGCACCATCTATGACTAGACTTTCAACCGAAACATGGTTAATCGATTTTGAACCTTGAATGGACAAACCTTGGTACGTGCTGTTCAAAGCGATATTGTCTTTGATTTGGATATCGCTGTTAATTGGGAGAGAATCCGCGTATACCCAAATCGCGCCAAAATTTAATCCCAAGCCATTATCGCGGCTTCCGGTACGAATCATAGTATTGCGTTCAACCACTGTTGTACCGGCGAGTGGTGTTGGATCAAACCGAGTCGATACCGCGATGCCGCCACCTGCATAGATCGTATCCGTTAACACATTATCTGTCATCTTATTATCTTTACCGCCAAACACTACCATATTGTCGGCTAACCAAGGCAACTGTACCGTATCAAAACGGAATGTGTTGTTATCCGTATAATCGTCCGGATGCCCGCTTCTTAAAGTGGACCACATAGCCAATCCATCGTCACCCGGGTACCGCACATTGGTTTGCTCTACCATACTGTTTTTTGTATTGATGCTGAAGTTGATTCCATCCGCCATTGTATCGCGAATTCTCAAACCGGCAACATAGAATCCATCGGTATATGCATCGCCATTGAAGCCAGGTTCTGACTGAGGACGGGTAATCCACATCCCTGTTTTGGTGTGTTCAATCCATACATTTTGAATCGTTGAACCAGGTCCAAAGGCACCCTCGAATCCATTGGTATGCGCATTGTCATCGCGAATGTTGAGATCGCCGTCAATCGCCAGATCAAACACGCGGATGTTGCTGCCGTTTCCATAAAATTTTGCTCCTATCAAGGTCGTGTACCACATACCCGCTCCTCTAATAGTTACATCATCCAGGAAGATTAATGGATTTGCCGCACCCTCATCCTTAACTATAAATGTGCCCGCTGGGATCCAAACTCCTTTATGTTGTGCTTTAGCGTCAATTATAGTTGCTCTTATAGCTGCCGTATCATCTGATCCGTCATTCGCTGTCGCTCCATGCTCGGTTATCGAGATAAAACCGGCAGGCATGGTATATGCAGAGGTTGGAGCCTGCTCCATATCGGCAAAATCGATAATAACGTAGGAAGGATTTGCATTCGTTTTTCTTAGACTTATTGCAGCACCCGCTGGAATATTTTGACCAATGAGTACATGCGTTTCGTCAAAGAAACGATGCGGGCTGCCTTGAGCCGGATCTTTAGACCAAGGATAGTTTCCGTATTCCCAAGCAAACTTGGAAGTTAAATTGATATTCTTGACAAATGCATCATTCACATATAAACCGATACTTGCATTCGTGGATCCGTCTGGAATCGAGTAACGAAGTACAAGAGAGTTTGCCGGTTTTGCTAATGTAAAATTAACGTGCTGGGTAGTTTCGGTTAACTTCACAGCCCTTCTACCGGAAGCTTCTGAAGCAAACTCATGGTAAGCTCGAGTTGGACCTATAATTGTACCATTCGTGTCGCTATCCTCTGCCTCATACGTGATATAAGATTGATTGGCACCTCTATATGCGAGATTCACATCATCAAGAATCGTAAGCGAGTCAATACCCACTTGACCGCTGTCCATGCTGTCTAACTCTAATGAAACAGAATTGAAGCCTGATCTCAATGGAAGTTTAACCGGCACAACCGCATTTGCGTTCCCATTTTTTGTAGGCGCAAAGATCAGCTGCTTCAACTTTAAACCATTTACATACAGGCTTAAAGTTTGAGGGGTGCCTGTTGGATTCGCATAGCGAATTTTTGCATCGTAACGATCATCAGCTTGCGCATTTACGGCAAAAATTACTTTATCTCCCGTATTGGTGAAGTGATTCACGTAACCATTGCTTGTTTTTTGCACAGAACCGCTAATAAATGCATTTTCTGCTTCATAGCTGATATCGCGGGGAACTTCTGTAAACATCCAGAGTTCAGTATCTAACTGATTGCTGTTCACAGTGCCATGCTGGGCATAAGGTTTTGTACTATTTTGAAACATATAATCATGGGATGGAAGTGCGCTTGAGATATTTTTATAACCTAAGAAATCATTAATCATCCATTGAGTTCCTAAAACACTCTTATCGATGCTGGAAGCTGTTAAATTCGGTTGATCTCCCTCAATCGCCATTAGGTGACCCGTGGCACGGTTTTTGATCAGCTTATGACCGTTAAAGTCTGACACCAGCCATTGTGAGGTTAAATCATCATTTTGTGAGTTTAATTCATCTTTTTGTGAGTTTAATTCATCTTTTTGTGAGTTTAAATCATTTTGCGATTTTAGATCTCTGTATTTAACTATGCCGTCATCTTCATAAAGATATTTGCCTGTCGATTTATTACGGATGGTTACATAATTTGAATCATCAAAAACTTTCGTCGCTGTGTTTCTATTTAAATCAACACTAACTGCCGGTGTGTGAGTAACACTCGGTGCAGCTTCTGCAGTCCACTGAAGTGATGGAAGTGTGTTGGAATAAAGTCCCCGCTCCGCATATCCTTCCGCATTTTTAACGTTAATATATTCATCGTTATAACTGCCGTTGTTACTGCGAATCAAGAAGCTCGGTCCATTAGCTTCAATAATCCACTGCGTCTTTAAGTCATTGACACTAGCTGATGGGATGCTTTCAATATAACGGTAATCCGTATTCATCGCCATATAATGGCCGGTCTCGCGATTTTTAATACGCGCAGCTCCTGTATTCGAATCGTATTCTGCAATCCAATTCGAGTACCCATTGTCAGCAGCTGCATCTCCGTATAAAACAACACCGCTATTGGATTCGTAAAGATATTTCCCATTATTGGCAATCCGAATATATCCGGCAGGCACAGGCGGAGGAGAAGGCGCCTTTTCAAGAACCCACTTCGTCTGGTCCCGGGTAGCCAGATTATCAAAATGCGCATAATCAATGTACAGATTACCGGTTGCATCCGTTGCATATAAATGTGCATTTGTCCAAGCACTCACAAAATACTTAGAGCCAGCATCCGCGTCCGATATTCTCCATTGGTTTGTATTAGCTACACCAATAGTTTCTGAAAATACTGGATCCGTATTAGGGTTAGCGGTATGCAAGTTCATATAGTGACCCGTGGACATATTTTTCAAGCGAACCGTATTATCGGTAGAATCTTCAAAAAACCATTGTGATAATGTGCTTTCTGCAGCCGGTGAACCATTTTTCACAATACCGGTCGTCGTATCTTCATAAAGATAGGCTCCCGTTATTTTGTTTTTTATGCGGTAATTAGCTGTAGTATCCGGGGCATCCTCAAAAATCCACTTCGTTTGTTCCTGGGTAGCCGGATTATCAAAATGTGCATAATCAATGTATAGATTACCGGTTGCATCCGTTGCATATAAATGTGCATTTGTCCAAGCGCTCACAATATACTTAGAACCGGCATCCGCGTCCGATATTCTCCATTGGTTTGTATTAGCAACACCGATAGTTTCTGAAAATACTGGATCCGTATTAGGGTTAGCGGTATGCAAATTCATATAGTGACCCGTGGACATATTTTTCAAGCGAACCGTATTACCTGAGGAGCTCTCAAAAAACCATTGCGATAATGCGTCCGTTGCGGAAAGTGCACCGTTTTTCACAATACCGGTAGCCGTATCTTCATAAAGATAAGCTCCTGTGATTTTGTTTTTTATGCGGAAATTCGTTTTCACTGCATCTACTACAGGGAGAAAATTCCAATGCGCGCTTGTCCAGTTGCGGTTAATTTCACCGTACTCGGCATATTTGATCAGATTTTGCACATGAATAAATTTCTGATGGTCCGGGTTGCTGTTTGTATCGTTGACGCTGTGAACAAGTTTGACTCCGCCCCCAAGGTCTTCAACAACCCATTTCGCTTTGTTCTTTTGATCTATGGTCATGTTTGTGAAATCTAAAGCGGTTACTCGGATATGACCCGTGGACATATCTTCCATATTGATATAATGTCCCGATGCGCGATTTCGAATCGTTTTCCGTCCTTCGTATTTCGCAACAAGCCATTGCGCTTTTTGATCGGTTGTTGAGGCATTTCCATATTTTAAATTTCCTTCGCTGTCTTCGTATAAGTAAAGCGAATTTGCATCCCAGGAGCTTTGAATGCGCACATATTGATCTACCCCTGCCACGACTGAGGGATCTTCAAACAACCATTGAGCGGGGTTGGTATCAGGTGCAACAGCGCTGGAAACTACAGCATGAGTGGCTTGTGCCACGTTGATATAATTGGATGGATTTGCAGCGCTCTTAATAGTTTTATAATCATCGTAAATAGTAGAGTTATCAATTTTCCATTGATCTGTTGACAAACTTATTGGAATATTTAAACTTTGTAAAGGGTCTGTCATTTGCGATCCATTTTGCGACGAAATATAATGACCCGTCAAAAGGTTCTTCAGCCGTTTTTTACCGTCCTTTTCTTCGACTAGCCATAAGTATGCATTTGTTGTACCTAATGCTCCGATTTTGACTATACCCACATTATCTTCGAAAAGATAAGACGTAACAGTCGCAGCATCGGTGAAGTTGACTATGCGCGTCGGGTTCACATCTGCGGCTAGCTCAAATTTCCATTTTTGATCATCCCCATTGCCGTCTCTACCCCAATCCATACCAATCGATCGAGTTGTATGATCGGCAAAATCAGCAGGAGCAATCAGAAAATATGCTGGAGATAAATGGTCTACATTGGAAAAATTAAGCCATCCCGGATCTGCGGCGTTTGTAGTCATTTTCCATTTCTGGGTTGTCTGTGCTGCATTATTAAGCGGTAGACTTTGCAGTGCTTCAACAGCAGCAGCATTTTGCGTAATATAGTGGCCGCTGACCCGATTTTTGAGGCGAACGGTCGAAGTTCCGTCATCCGATATCAGATACCAGTGCGACCTCGCATCATTCACAGGCACATTCCAGCTTTTAACTAATCCATCATTATCTTCAAAGAGATAATGGCCAGTACCCGCTTTGGACAAAATTCGTACGGGGGTCATATCCGAAGCCGGTTCAAACTTCCACTGCGGACTTTCAAAAGTCGGCCCGATGCCAAGACTCATTTGGGCATAGCCAAGCTGATCTTCTTCATGAATATAATTATTGGCGGTTGGTGTTGCGGCGCTTCTGATTGTTTTATATCCCGCTCTGCTTGCATCTTCGATAATCCATTGATCTTGAGCTGTGCTGACGGAGATGGCTTCGCTCGTCAATGCGACCTTTCTCGAATCGACTTGAGCCGCAACTACTTTAGCCGAGGTAATATAATGACCGGTTGCGCGGTTTTTGATTCGTTGATAACTACCGGATGTCTCTAGGATCCAATCCGAAGTTTGATCCGTAATACCGGTAAAACCGTATCTTACCGTTCCATCGGATCCTTCATATAAATAATTGCTTTGCCACTTATTCTTGATGCGAATATAGGTTGATTCCGTAACGGTATCAAAGGCGGCACCAGTAACGCCATCATAGACTACACTGGTAACAGTACTCGTTTGAATTGGAGTGATATTGCTGCTGGCAACTTGAGCATTAACAGATAAGGGTGACAATAAAAGAACTGACATCCATATGGCAATAATATGCTTAATACGTTTCATAAAAATAGGAATACCTCCCAATTCTATTTTAGTATTGTTAACGCTTACAAAAGAAGAGTATAAAACAATTGTACATATTACATACGCACGCCCTCTATTACACCATTTGCCCTACCTCCCCTTAGAATAAAACAGTATTATATTGAATTATATAACCCGTCTCATAAGATTACGATGTGCAATATTATTGCAATCAAGTGCATTATTATCTTGAATGGGTTCTGAATTATTTTCCATACAATAAAAAAGCTATGTTCTTTGCATGATGCAAAATACACAGCTTTAATATTAGAAAAAAGCCTTATTATTCAATGCTTAATTGAACAAATGGCACGCAACAAAATGACCCGGTTTCGCTTCTTTCCATTCTGGAGCTTTTGTCCTGCATATATCCATACAATCCCTGCAGCGAGGGTGGAATGTGCAGCCATTAGGCGGGTTGGCCGGGCTCGGGAGATCTCCGTGGAGGATAATCCTTTCCCGTTTTTGATCAGGGTGCGGTTGCGGGACAGCCGATAGAAGCGCCTGCGTATAAGGATGCAATGGCTGTTCATATAAGTCATCCTTATCAGCAAGCTCAAGCATTTTCCCCAGGTACATAACCCCTACTTGATCGCTAATGTGCTTGACGACACTCAGGTCGTGCGATATGAACAGGTAGGTCAGTCCGAATTGCTGCTGCAGCTCCTGCATCAGATTCAGCACCTGTGATTGAATGGAAACATCCAACGCGGATACTGGCTCATCAGCTATGACAAGTTTAGGTTTCGTTGTCAATGCACGGGCGATGCCGATACGCTGCCGCTGCCCGCCGCTGAATTCGTGAGGATATCTTTTAAGATGACTTCGATTGAGACCTACGATTTCCAAAAGCTCCTCAATCTGCTTCATGCGTTCTTTGGGCGTTCCTAATTTAAAAATTTCAAGCGGTTCTGCAAGAATTTCCTTGACTGTCATTCGAGGATTGAGCGACGCAAATGGATCCTGAAATACAATGGCCAGATGGCGTCTCATTTTACGCATTTCTCCGGCTGAAAGCTTTGTCAACTCAACTCCGTCAAACTGGACTTCGCCGGAAGAAGGTTCAATCAAACGTAAGATAGCTCGGCCAGTGGTGGATTTACCGCAGCCGCTTTCTCCCACAATTCCAAGTGTTTGACCGGATCGAATGGTGAAGTCAACACCGTCGACGGCCCTTACATAACTTTTGGGTCGGCCCAATATATCACTTTCAACCAGAAAATGTTTTTTTAATCCCGTCACTTTCAGCAATTCAGTCACGCCGGCTCTCCTCCTTTACGGGCAGCGAAACAGCTGCAGGAATGCCCCGTTCCAATCAGCTCCAATTCAGGTTCCTTACTCCGGCATATGTCCATGACCACGGCGCAGCGAGGCGCAAACCGGCAACCGCCCGGCATTTCATGAAATCCGGGAACACTGCCGGGGATTGAATAAAGGCGCTGTTTCTTAACATCCAAAGCCGGGACTGAGGCGAGCAGTCCCTTTGTATAAGGATGGCTGGGATGATTAAAAATAGATCGAACCGACCCTTCTTCCACAACTTTTCCGGCATACATGACCATCACACGGTCACAGGTTTCCGCAACCACCCCGAGATCATGGGTGATCATCAGGATGGCCATATTAGTCTCCATCTGCAGCCTTTTCATTAATTCAAGGATTTGCGCCTGAATCGTCACATCCAGAGCGGTTGTGGGTTCATCTGCAATCATTAATTTAGGTGTACAGGACATGGCTATGGCAATCATTACCCGCTGCCGCATCCCCCCGGACAAGTGATGCGGATAAGAGTCAACCAACTGCTCCGCACGGGATATCCCCACTTGGGTCAATATTTCGACTGCCCGTTGACGCGCCTCCGCATGGCTTAGCCGCTGATGAATCCTGAGCGATTCGCCAATTTGCCTGCCGATGGAATGAACGGGATTAAGAGATGTCATGGGCTCCTGAAAAATCATCGAGATGTCGTTGCCGCGAATTTTGCGCATATTTCGGTCCGAAAGTCGGTTCAAATCCGTCCCGTTTAATAAAATTTGACTCTCCGGGTCGATATGTCCGGGATGGGAAACCAACCTCATAATGGATAACGAAGTCACACTCTTGCCGCATCCCGACTCACCCACTATGCCAACGGTCTCACCTGCATCAACATGCAGGTTTACTCGGTCAACTACACGGTAACGTCCTTTATCCGTTTGAAAACTGGTTGTTAAATGCTTTACTTCCAAGATCCGGGCCACAGGGCTCACCTCCATTTTTTATACTTGCAAAGGCCTAGGGCGGAATAATCGCACTATCGTGCCCGAATCGGTATCCACCCGTTCCCTGTGAACTTGCTGAAGGTTAGCAGACAGCCATTCCACAACAGCAAGGTCTAATTCATAATGCGCCTGGACGCATTCGGATAAGTACATGCCGTCAGCGGTTTCATCAGCCACCTCGGTAATAAGATCAAGACTAACCAGATGCGCGTAGCGTTCACCTAGATTTCTACTTTGAGAATCAGGGTTTCCCTTCCTTCTGTATGTGATCAAACCATTCTCTATTTCCAATGGAAATGGTTCCGGCAGCCACTGATTTCCCCACTTTTGATATCGGCCCAACCAATACTCGTTTCCAATGCGAATGCTGTCTATTTCTTTCATGCTGCCTGCAAGAATTCGCAGAATCGCTTCCCTGATGCCGGCATGCTGCGGAAACATGGAATTATCCAAAGCCAAGGCGATTGTGTAAATCAACGCATGGGGTAACCAATAGGAGACCGGGAACCGCGGGGGGCTATTATATCCGCTGAACGGCTGCACCCACTCATGAGACGGAACGCCATGATCATCTAATACAATATCAGGTGCCCAGCGTCTCCATACCTTCTCATAAATACGGCTTTCCCCGTAAGGCGTATCCTCACGAAAGCGATGCTTTGCAAATTCAAACCCTGCAGCATTGTACCGGGCGGCATGCAGCTTCCACTGCGGATTCACCAGGTACATGGCGTAATGTGCGGCAACACCGTCCGGGTTCGCCATTGGACTTACAATCACATTGCATCGCTTTAACAGATCACTCTGTTCTTTTGCCAAATCTTCAATAAGCTTAAGAGCGGCATTGGTGCTTGAGACTTCATTGGCGTGATGCCGGGCGTTAATGAAGAGCGTCGGTTTCCAGAGGGAAAGCTTCATTTTGGACACAACCTCGGCATCAACAGGGAGGGTGAGTTCAACAACCGAAATTTCCCTTCCCTGATACGATAACTCCATCGGGTGAACCTGAACACCATCGAGTTGTGAGATGGCTCTATAAAGGCTTTTCAAGCGTTGATCGTCAATCACTTGGTCCAATGGAATGGAGGTTAGCGGAAGCGGCTTATCAGCTTGCGGAACCCGTTCTGATTTATATAAGTTTCGCAACCAGGTCTCCACTTCCGATGCCTCCGGGTTCTCCCCTTCGGTTAAAAACCGGAGCTCTTCTTCCTCCCAGCGCACTCCGACAATACGCATATCAAAACAATGAACCGGATCAATTGTCAGGTCGTTCAAACGAACTTGCTGAAGCGACGGCGGAAGATCATAAAAAAGGATTTGCGCATTCGGAGCTATTCCAAAGACCGATTCCATCCAAGGCAGTATTTGCCCGGATGCCTCCCAATCCAATCCCTTTCGTTTCCCAAGCGCAGTCACATAATCAAGTGTGTTAAAGTAAATGTCCTCATGCAGCGCTTCCAATATGGAGAAAGTCTCTTCCCTTATGTTCAACAATCGCTCTTCCGTGTCCATCTTAACGTGACACTCTAATTTCCCGAAAAGCGGCGCTTGCTGTTTGCCGGTCTGTTCCAGCCACGCGGTCAATTGACTTAGAAATGAGTTTTGGTACCAGTCCCAAAAATGTTCCAGGTCCGTTGCCACGTTTTGATCAAATATAATTGAATTTCCTACTGTCATTCGCATCCATCCGGTAGGCGGATAAACAGAGCCTTCCTCTTCCATTCCGGCAAGAAACAGGTATTCCCCCGTCCGAGCCTGGAATTCGTAGGTCTTGATCTCTGTTCCCATGTTATCTATGGCAACCAACACATAAGTGCTCTGCTGCATGTCATCCATTACAAACGTGACCTGTTCAGCACGAATACCCAGTTCGCTGCCGATCACTTCGTCAATTGGATACAATTCCTGCAGCCAACGAATCGGCAATTCTTTACAGGGCTTTCCTTCAGGTGCAACAAAAGGGCTAAAACGAATGACAAGAGACCCAACATCACCCGCCTGCTTAAGTTCAGGCAGCACTTCCTGCTCAATCCATGAATAGCCTTGCTTCCATGCGCTGCAAATGCGGGTTTCCACTTCGATACCCCGTTCCGAACCCATCATATGAAGCTCCAAAGCCAACTTCTCGCGGGACGCCGGACTAAGGGTAACACCTGCTTCCACCCGAACCTTGCCGCCTGATGCTATTGCCGAGAGTGATTGCTGAAAAAGATCTGTGATCCTTGCAAATTCTCCTGCCTCTTCCCACCTCAAAGAGAATGCCGGTTCTTGGCGAATAACGCGAATCTCAGCGTCTGCCCCGGCTCTGTCAACCGTTTTTTGCCACAAATCGATTGGAGTGGCTATACTTTCAGCAAGCTCAATTTCCGCCTTTACGCCACGCAGATTCTGCAGGCTTCGTTCCAAAGCCATTTCATGCAGAAGCCGTTGACGCATCGGGTGAGAGGGATTGCGAAGCAAAAAGGCGGCTTGCCTCCATGTCCTTTCAAGAGGCTGATCATTTGTGCCAAAAAGTTCTGTTGTCATCCAACGGACCGTGTTATTTATATCTGTACCCTGGATGACCAACCGGATCTGCCGATCTTGCTGTTCCAAATGAATGCTTGGAGACCAATAAGTCCCTTTAAGAAAGATAGAGAATGCATCTCCCGGACGCCATTCGGCCGTTCCTCTTGTTATCGGAAATTGTAATCCTGTTGCTTCCAATCCGATACGGGTAGCCAAATCTGCGGCAGCTGTAATTTCATCATCCTGCCAATCTTCTGACAGGAAACGAAGCTGCAACACATTGGACAGGTCATGCTCGTTCCGCCGAAAAAGACCTTGTTCCGTAAAAAGGGAATCTAGCCCGATTTGTTCGGGCAATGCAGGCGAGCAAAAGCCATTGGCTGTTTGCAAAGTACCATTGTTCCGATCATCACGGTTTTCAGGTGCATCAACAATCCATTCACTGGCTGGTGTCCCGTTTTCGTTGGTTGAATCCTCCTCAATATAGGTTGCAAGATGCAAGCAAGCGCAGTAAACTCCTTCTTGATCTTTTCCGGTAACGATGATGGCGTCTTCCCCGCTTTGCAGTTTTACGATTGCAATGAGTCCCTGGCCTTCCTGCAGAGCGTTTCGCTTTGCCAGGTACTTATCCCAATCTACGATCACCCTATTGCTAAATCCCTTATGATTGATTCCGATAAATACCGAATCGGGCTGCAAAAGATCCGCAGCATCATCCCAATGCATAAGAGGAAACGATAAACCCGTGGTTTCAAGGCCAAGACGGCCTGCCAGCTCAATCCATCCGCGTTTCACTCCCGAAGGATTATCACGGCCCAGCACAAACCGTGCCTTAACGCCGTCTGGAACCTCATCACCATTTCGATCAGCCAGCCAGCCATTCATAGTCCATAACTCTCTTAAGCTTCTCATCATCCTTACACCCTCAAATTAGGGTCAAGCTCATCACGAAGCCAGTCTCCAAGCAAATTAAACCCTAATACGGTAAGCATAATAGCGACTCCCGGGAACGTGGCAACCCACCATGCAGATGAAACATACAGCCGTCCATCCGCCAGCATTCCACCCCAGGAAGGAATCGTCGGGTCAACGCCAAGCCCTAAAAATGTCAGTCCTGCTTCCAATAAAATATTGTTGGCAATATTTAATGTAACCAGAACAATGACGGGCGACATGACATTGGGCAGGATATGCTTCCAAAGAATGCGCAGATGTGTCCCTCCGACGGAACGCGCAGCTTGTACGTATTCAAGTTCTTTAATGGTTAGCACCTGACCACGGACGACTCGGGCAAATCCCACCCAACCGGTAATCCCCAGAATGAAAATTAATTTGCCTAGTCCTGTTCCGAATGTAGCCATGACCAGAATCGCGAGCAGAATAAATGGAAAAGCCAGCTTAATGTCACCGATGCGCATCAATAGATCGTCGACCCATCCTCCGAAATAGCCCGATAACAATCCGAACAACACTCCAATAACGGCTGAAACGGCAGCAGATGCAATTCCTACAAATAATGAAATCCTCGCACCATAGATGATTCTGCTGAGCAGGTCTCGTCCAACTGCGTCAGCACCAAGCCAATGATGCCCTGCTGCTCCACCGCTGAAGGTGGGATGTGCCAGACGTTCAGATAATCCGCCCTTGATAGGATCCAGGGGAGCCAACATTGGGGATGCCACAGCACAGAGAACCGTGATCAGAACTAAAATTGCGCCGATAACCGCCCCGGGATTACGGAAGAAACGCCGAGCGATGCGATGCCATTCTTTGATCTCTCGCTTATTTTCCGCAGCCTGATCAAAATTGTTTAACGACAACTGTGCCTCAGTCTTCATGATCGTCCCCTCCCCAATTTGATACGCGGATCAATGAAGCCGTAACTCAAATCAACCAGCAGGTTCACAAGCATTAACAAGAATGACAAGATCATGACGGAGCCCTGCACAACGGGATAGTCACGATCGTTTATAGCATCGAGAACAAGACGACCGACTCCAGGCCAGGAGAATACTTGCTCCAGAATAACAATTCCCCCCAGTAAAGCACCTAGCTGAAGACCTAAAAATGTGATAGTCGGGATCAGCGCATTTTGTAACGCATGCTGTATGATAATTGCCCATTCTGCAACTCCCTTGGCTCTTGCAGTACGGATGTAATGCTGATGAAGAACATCCAGCATGCTGGACCGGATCAACCGCGCCAACACTCCTGCCAGAATCAAACCTAAGGAAATCGAAGGAAGTATCAAATATTCCAGTCCGTTATATCCGGATGCGGGAAGCCAATGCAAATTAACCGCAAAAATCAGAATCAACATGATGGCTAACCAAAAGTTTGGAAATGAAATTCCCAGTAAGGAAAACATGCGTCCAAACATATCCATAAACCCGCCCCGCTTCACCGCTGAAAGTATTCCAACCGGAAAGGCAAGCAGCAGCGCTACGGCAATTCCTCCAAAAGCTAATAGTAAGGTTGCTCCCATCCGTTCCGTAATCAGGTGAAAAACCGGTTGGTTGTTGCGGAAGGAGTTTCCCATATGGCCACTCAGCATGTCCCCTAAAAAAATCAGGTATTGCAACCATAAAGGTTTGTCTAATCCCAATGCTTTGCGAATCAGATCCAGTGCCTCTTTCGAAGGCTCTCCCGATCCTTGGAACATTGCTACAGCCGGATCACCGGTCAGACGAATGCAAAAAAATACAATTAGAGAGATTCCAAATAATACGATTAAAGTATGGAAAAGACGGCGAATGACAAATTTCAGCATGGCTCTCCTACTCCCCTCTGACAAGAATGGATAAAGCCGACGGAATACCATCGGCTTGTTCATCTTTATTGAAAGCTGACGTCTTTTAAGCGAAGACGCTCATCCGGGGGAATGACAAAGCCTTTAACCTTTTTGTTGACACTCCAAACGGTCATTGACTGGTAAAGAGGAACCTCGACTGCTTCCTCCTTGAGTATTTTGTCCAATTGGAAGAAAGCTTTCTTCCGTTCGTCTTGTACGACGGAGTTTCGTTCTGCATCTAACAGCTTATCCACATCCGGATTTCCATAGCTTGGGTTATAAAATTGGCCCTTTTTATAAAGCAGATACGCCGTGTTGTCAAAGTCAAGTGTCCATCCGCCCCATCCGAACTGGTACATATGGCCGGCTTTGGCTTTCGGAATCAGGTCATTATTCAACGTTTGGGAATCCTGCGGCTTGATCTCCAAAGTCAAGCCTACTTCACTAAGATATGTCGCAACAGCCTGCGCTACCTCTTTATATACCGAATCCGCGCCATTGATCGAGAAAGTCAGTTTCGTGCCAGACTGTATCCCGGCTTCCTGCAGCAATTGTTTGGCCTTTGCCGGATCGAACGGATAAGGCTTGAGCTCCGGATCATTCCCAAAGGAGATATCCCCTTGCAGGGAAGCGATAGGTTTGGCATACCCATTCAGAATCGTATCAATAATTTTCTGCTTATCAATGGCATAATTAATGGCCTGCCGAACCTTCACGTTATCCATCGGCTTCTGCGATACATCAAATCTGATCATGTTTACGGTCGGGCTGCCCGCTTTCTGAATCGTCAGCTGTTTGTTTGACTCAATGGTTGCCACCTGACTTGGCGGAATAGTGGACGCGATGTCAACCGCACCCGTCTGAAGTTCGGCTATTCGAGTAGTAGCCTCCGGAATATAACGATACTTAACCTTTTTTAATTTGGGTGCCCCTCCCCAATACTTAAGGTTGGCTTCCATAGATACATGGTCATCCTTCACGTATTCGGTCACTTTGAATGGACCCGTTCCAATCGGCATAACATCGAACTTCGCGTCCCCTACTTCTTTGAAGTATTTGGGAGGAACAATCATCGCACCGTAACCGGCCATCTTGGTGACCAACACGGGATCCACTGCTTTCAGTTTGAAAACAACCGTATTTTCGTCTACAACCTCCACCTTGTCGATAGAATCGTAGTTGGAGCGCTGTGGACTCTTTTCCCCTTCCGGACCCAGCAGCCGGTCGAAAGTAAATTTAACGGCATCGGCGTTAAAAGGCTCGCCATTCTGAAACGTGACTCCTTTGCGAAGTTTAAACTCAAGCGTCTTGGGATCTTTGTAATTCCAGGATTCTGCCAGACCCGGCTTCAATTGGAGATCCTCGCTCCGCTCGACAAGTCCGTCAAAAATGTTGGATGCCACCGTTCCCCAAGGGATCGTAAAGGTGTCGATAGGGTCCCACGTTCCACGAGGATCTTGCGGGATCGCTACGACAAGCTCTTTTTCTTGCACGTTACTGGCCGCTTGTTTGCTGCCCGAACACCCTGTCAATGCTGCCGCTCCGATTAACATAACTGTTATTCCGAGTAAAAGCTTCTTTTTCATCTTTTGACCTCCTGATTTATCGACTCGTTTCGGAGCTGATTCTGACTCTTAACTGATTTCCCCGCCTACGGCGATGATATCGTCCTTCTGCGCAGTTGCTGTTTGTATCGCAATTTCAATTGAACGGACGATCATCTCCAAACTCATGCTCGGTGCGCCAGGATGGCGAGCCGCTTGTTCCGGAAGGTACGGAATGTGGATGAAGCCTCCTCTAATGCCCGGATATTCAGTAGCGATCAGGTGGGACAGTCCGTAGAAAGTATGATTGCATACGAATGTACCTGCCGTTTGCGAAACGGAAGCAGGTACTCCCGCTTCTCTCATCTTCTCTACGATTGCTTTGATAGGCAGTCCCGACCAATAGGCAGCGGGACCATTTTCTATGATACTGACATCAATCGGCCGGTTGCCTTCATTATCCGGAATTTTGGCATCATCAACATTAATCGCCACACGTTCAACCGTAATATCGCTTCGTCCTCCCGCTTGCCCGACACAAATCACGATGTCCGGCTTGACTTCATCCATCGTTGCTCTTAAAATTCTGATCGATGTGTGGAAAACTGCTGGAAGCTTTTTCGTTATGACCTCCACATTAGTGAATGTTTTGGTTGCAAGTAGCTTTACCGCTTCAAGGGACGGATTCACAGGTTCTCCGCCAAAAGGTTCAAAACCGGTTATCAATACCTTTTGCATAAGACACACTCCTCCTCTTATTGGGGATTATATTTTTTCTGTAAAACCTTCGATAAACGCGACAATGAGTTGAACAGAATGCTCCAGGTCATCCAGATGGATACTTCCTACGGCTGAATGGATATAACGTGAAGGAATGGAAATACAACCTGTCAATACGCCATTTCCGCTTAAGCTGATTGCTTTACCATCCGTAGATCCTTTAAGCAATACTTCCCTTTGGTATGGGATTTGGTTCTTTTCCGCCACTTCAACAAGGCGATTGACTAATTTTTTGGGAACAGTCAAACCGGCATCATAACATTTAATTGCAGTTCCCGCTCCGAATTCAATCGGCAGCTCGCGGTCATTTATTCCCGGCGTTCCACCTGCAGGCGTTACGTCAATCGCTAAAGCGACATCTGGTTGAACTTGAAACCCCACAGGTCCGGCGCCTCTGAGACCCACTTCCTCTTGAACGGTGGCTACTCCGTATACTGTCGGCATAATATTTTTAGTGTGCAGCCGCTTCATCACTTCGATAAGCACAGCACAACCGGCCCGGTTATCTACCGCTTTTCCGGTAAACACCTTGCCGCCATTCAAATATTCTCCCTTGCGATCAAAAGCTATGTAATCCCCTACTTTGACTCCAAGCTCTAAGGTTTCGTCTTTACTGGATGTTCCGACGTCCAAATGCAGTTGTTCAATGGGAACACCCTTCTTTTCCTCCTCGGCAGTAACGATATGAGCAGGCCTGCTGCCGGTTATGCCTTTGACAAAGCCTTTTGATGTATTAATAACCAATATTTGACTAATGACTACACGGCTGTCATGCATACCAACCGGCACGAAATAAACAAATCCCTTTTCATCAATATGGATGACGACGAACCCGATTTCATCCATATGTGCGGCAAGCATAACTTTCAGGTTGGAATTGATTCCTTTTTTGATGAAAAATTGATTTCCAAGCGGATCTGCATAATATTCATCATACTTGCCGGCCAACGCTTCTCTTATATAGCCGGCTACCTTCTCTTCATCTCCGGAAACTCCAAAAATCGGGTCCAATTCTATCATAGAATCTTTCAAAGAAGCCATTGTTTCAATCTTCCTTTCTCTTTTTCAAATTTTATGAAAAAAGATAACGGATGAACACGGAGTATCAACTAAAACAATTTCAACGCGCATGACATGATGAGAACAGAGGAGGATGTGAAAAATAATCTCGGCTGTTGCCAAATGCCGGACCTTTCTCGGATGTGGGATGTGCATCTTGGAGAGCGATTCATTTTGTTAGTAAATCTTCCATTTTGATGTTATTTTTTAGCTTCACTTTAATATATATCACTTATTAAAAGGAAAAACAATACAACTGTGTTATGTTTGTTCACATAATAGAACTGGTAATCCATGATATCTTGTTAAAAATGAACTCGTGGGATGGGGCAGTTACGTTGGGAGGTTGTTTTTATAAATTTATGCAATATATCATTGATAATTACATATGAAATATCCGATCCAACCTTTATTTTGTTCAAAAGTAAAGGAGCTGCCGAGGCAGCTCCCTTAAATGACTTGGATTCCTAATCCCTATTGAGACCAACTATGGAAGCCAAGAAACGGAGAATGTACAAAAACAAATTGATGAAATCCAGATAGATGTTTAGTGCGGCGAGCGGCACTTCTTCTGAAGCAACACCGTCACGATATTGAGCTACATCGTAGAGAACCCATCCGCTGAAAATAAGAATGCCGACCATCGACCAAACCAAGTTCATCACGGAACCAAACGAGACGAACATGGAGATCACGCTCATTAGCACGAGTCCTATTGTACCAGCGAACAAGAAGCCGCCAAGGAAGCTAAAGTCCCGTTTGGAGCGGTGAGCGTAGAAGGCAAGTCCGCCAAAGATCGCTGCTGTCGCAAAGAAAGCACCCGATACAACGTTGGCGCCAAGCAAGCCACCATAAGCCATAATAACCGGATATAACGTTACTCCCGAAATCGCTGTAAAAGCATACAAAAAACCATAACCAATGTTTTTACCGCGAATCCGAATGACGATAGCCGCTATCAACATAATCACTTCAGCCACAACGAAAAGCATGATCATGGACGGCGGGACAACCATGGCACCGATCAACATGCCTATGAAAGAAACTAAAAGTGAAATTGCAAACGTCTGAAGCACATGAGCAAAACTGCCTGTGTGTGAAATCGTCACCGATCTTTCCATGAATATTTCATCCCCTTTAATAAAAAGTACAATCTATACTATGTATTATATCCATATTTCATGTAAAATGACTACCGATTCATATTGCTTTCATATAAATAACGAATCCTCTGGAAGGTTTTCAATCGGTAGATACGGAGTAATAGAGCACTAGGCCTGACAATAGAACAATTAATGCAAAACCTACCGCTTTCCAAAATGTCATCGCTAGACCGCCTTTCTGTAGTTCTTGCCTTTAATTAAGTAGAATGCGCAATCCAGAGGAATAAAATACCATATTAATTTTCGGGGGTAATGGAAATCTTAGAAATAATATCCATTATTCATGAAAACAAGAAGGTGATTTTGCAAATGTTCTTTAGGAAAAAGAAATACGGGCTGCCCGTAATGCTGCTGGAACCGTTCGAATATCGGAATGAAGCGGAACTGTCCGATAGTCTGAATGATATTGAAGAGCAGATACGGCAAATATTTGAGAATTGCTCCGATTTGATAATTCGCAAAATTACGCTTGCCGATTCTACGCAGATTCTGCTTGTTTACCTCAAAGTATTGGTCGATGACCAAATGCTTGAAGACGGCTTGATGAAGCACTTAATGAACATAGAGTCTTTGAAGAGTGAATCCGCTAATGGGATGATGGAACGGCTTGAACAGGAATTAATTCCAAAGGCGCGAACCGTTGTTATTGACAATCTGAAAGACGCCGTTCAGCGCATCGTTCAAGGGGAAGCTGTCGTATTCGCCGAATCCGCAAACAAAGCGATGGCTGTAACCAGCCCCAAGAAGCTGCAGCGCGAGCTGACGGAGCCTAATATTGAAACGGTTATTAACGGTCCGCAGCTGGGGTTTATTGAAAATATGGAGGTCAATCTGGGGTTGGTACGCAACCGGCTCAGAACCCCTTTGCTTAAAATTGAGATGATGAGCAAAGGCAAGCTGACTCAGACTCCGATTGCTTTAGCTTATTTGGAAGGCAGGGTCTCGCAGCAAGTAATCAAGGAAGTACAACAGCGAATTTCAAGCATCAATATGGACAGTGTGGTGGATGTCGGGTATATCGAAGAATTAATTTGCGACAAGCCTAATTCGGTGTTTCCTCTTATGAAACTTACCCAAAGGCCGGATGCAGTTACAGCCGCTCTGATTGAAGGAAAATTTGCGATCATGGTTGAAGGATCCTCGCTGGCACTGATCGCGCCGATTGTTTTCTGGTCCGGGTTTCAAGTCGTCGAGGACTATTATATGCATTTCATTATCGCGACGCACCTTCGTTGGCTGAGATTGATGTTCGCTTTCATGGCGCTAACCCTCCCGTCTTTCTATGTAGCAATTAGCACCTTTCACCAGGAAATGATCCCTACAGCTCTGGCTCTAACCGTAGCCGCCTCGAGGGAAGTCATTCCTTTTCCGACAGTGCTTGAAGCGTTGATGATGGAGGTTATTTTCGATGCTCTTCGCGAGGCGGGGGTCCGTCTTCCGCGCCCTGTCGGCGAGACAATCAGCATCGTCGGAGCGCTGGTCATCGGACAAGCCGCCGTTCAAGCAGGAATCATATCGGCCCCTATCGTGATGATCGTTTCCTTGACGGGAATCGCGTCTTTTCTCATTCCGCTTCCAAAGATGAGTCAGGCTATCACGATTTTGCGTTTTCCGATGGTCATCTTTGCCGGAATGTTCGGGTTGTATGGAATCGGCATGGCTCTGATGGTGCTGCTCATTCATCTAGCCAACTTGCGTTCCTTCGGCATTCCCTATTTGTCTCCCTTGACGCCGTTCTACCGGCCTGGTTTGCTGGATACGTTCATCAGAGCCCCGTGGGGATTGCTCAGCAAGCGCAAGGACAATATCATACAAAACATGGAGTCGGAATAACATGGTTCGGATTTCTGTTCTATTCCTTAAAGCCGCATTGCTTGTCACCTGTTTCGTTTTCCTGATGGGGTGCTGGGACCGGACCGAGATCAACGATCTTGCTATTGTTATGGCCAGCGGGTTCGATATAGCGGAGGACGATCAAATAGAATGCACCGTGCAGGTCGCGCTTGCTTCTGGAATTTCAAAAATGCAGCAAAGCGGTGGGGGCGCCCAGGGCAAAAAGCCTGTCCTGCTCATTTCACAAAAAGGCAAAGATGCCCTAGACATTTTGAATAAGATGCAAGAACAAATGTCCCGTAAGATCTTCCTAGGTCACAGAGGGGTTACCATTATCGGCGAAAAATATGCCAAGCGTGGCGTCGATCGAGTTCTGGACGAGCATCTGCGTATGCCTATCTCCAGGTACAACAGCATCGTATTGACGACGCATGGAGCGAGCGCAAAAGAAATCTTGAAAGCGAAATATTCGTTGGAGCTAATACCTTCTATCGGAATGACAAAAATACAAGCCCATGACACTGGCGTTTCCATCAAAATTAGCGAATATCTGGACGAAATATCGAAAAGCGGAACCATGCCCGCAACCGGTGCGATTAGGCTCGTTAAGGATGAAAATGGTGAGCTCACCTTCAGGATCGATGAAGCGGCCGTCTATGAGAAGAACAAACTCGTAGGCTTTTTACCGGAACATGAAATGAGAATGCTGCAGTTTTGGAAGGGAAATGGCGCAAGAATAAATATAACAGTTCAGGCCCAACCTAAGAAGCAGAAATACAAGGGAACGATCGGGTTCAAGGTTGAAAGAGCCGCCGTTAAGGTGAAAACTAAAATATTGAATGGAAAGCCCGAAGTAACGGTCAAATATAAAGTTACCGCCAACGTGCTGGAGAACGATACAAAACTGGATTTGACCAAACAAATGAATCTCTTGAATCGCCTGTTAAAGGATGAAATGCATAAAGAGGTCTCAACGATGGTCAGTCATGTACAAAAAGAGATGAAATCCGATATTTTCGGCATCGGGGAGAAAATTCACACCCAGCACCCGTATTATTGGAAAACGATAGAAAACGATTGGGAAACTTTGTTTCCAGACGTTCCGATTGCCATTGAGGTTGAAGTCAACGTGATTCACTTAGGTCGGAGTCAAGTGCCCGCTCATCTGGAAAAGAAGGATATGCCACCAACAAAATGAGGATTGTGAGCTATGAAAATAACCGGCAACCAAATGTTCTGGATGATCATGACTATGAATTTAGGCATGACGATAATGATGACATTGACATCCGGCTTCCAGGCTGCGAAGCAGGATACATGGATGAGCATACTGGTTGCCGGAGGAATTGCTGCTCTGGTAGCCTTGTTGTCGACGAAGCTGGCTCGGCTTCATCCCGATCAAACGTTGATACAATTCAGCCAGACGATACTCGGAACATGGCTTGGAAAAATCGTTTGCATCGTATATTTAGTGGAATGGTACACGATTATCCCGATCGTTCTCCACCAATTCGCCGATGTCATCCAAATGATGCTTCTGCCGACAACGCCGAGGATCGTGATTATTTCAATTATGCTTCTGGTCGTCGTATATGCGACCTATTCGGGCGGAATCGACGGAATCGGCCGTTACAGCGAAATCCTGGGACCGCTGGTTATATTGATGGTGCTGGTCGTGCTCGTCGCCAGCTTGAATAACGTCAGGTGGGAGCATCTCATGCCCGTTTATGCGGACAGCGGAATCAAAGAGATCATGAAAGGGGCACTTCCCTCTGCGTCTTATCTCGGACATACTGTTGAATACGCAATGCTGGCATCCTTCTTGTATGAACCGCCTAAAGGCGCTCCATACGCTTATAAGGCCATTCTAATCGCAACAATCTGTGTTTGGATCTCTACGGTTATGATTATTTTGACATTGGGGGCTAATCTTGCTTCTAAGATGTGGTACCCATTCTTTGAGATGAC
Organism: Paenibacillus sp. GP183; assembly: GCF_900104695.1. Lineage (NCBI taxonomy): Bacteria > Bacillati > Bacillota > Bacilli > Caryophanales > Paenibacillaceae > Paenibacillus > Paenibacillus sp. GP183. Next base: position 5,269,876 of record NZ_FNSW01000001.1, on the reverse strand, counting down.
GAAAAAAATTTATCTGTTCACGTTTATCGAGAATCTGGACGCGTTAGTCGTGGTTATTTGGTTGTTTAGCGTATTCATCAAATTGGCGGTCTACATGTTTGTTGCCTGCTACGGTACGGCTCAATTTTTCCAAATCGGAAATTGGAAGGGCTTCATCTGGTTCATAGCCCCCATTTCCGCCATATATGCGCTATTTCCTAAAAACATCGTGCAAGCGACGTCTAATTATATGGAGCATTATTGGATTCCGGTTGTCCTGACGGCCAATATGATTGGCCTGCCACTGCTGATGCTGATCGTCGGTGCCGTTCGGCAAAGAATGAAGCAAGCGTAGGCTTAGGTCATAATTGCTGGGCATTATTCCGGAGGCAGCAGCACGATCCTGCCATTCTCAACGGTAACGCGGATACGTTGTGCATTAGAAGCGCCAATAGATTCCAGATAGCTGGAAGGTATCTGCAATCGGCCCGATTTGTCCATGACGGCATATTCAACGTGCGACTCCTCTTCTTCGCTGTTCAATCCATTAGCAAGCTCTTCCAGCTCCTCGGCGTAAGACTTCCGTCGAATCATTTCCGACGAGGTCTTACCATCACGGATAGCAACAACACGGTCAACCTTCTTCGCTAGCAAAGGGTCGTGCGTGACAATAACAACAGTCAGACCCATGCTTCGGTTGAGCTCACGGAACAAATCCAGAATCTGGTTTGCCATCTTCGAGTCAACGGAACCCGTCGGTTCGTCGGCGAGCAGCAGCTTCGGTTGATTGGCTAGTGCGATGGCAATTGCCACACGTTGCTGCTCACCGCCAGAGAGCTGGTTCAGCTTGTTCCCGGAGCGATGCCCAAGCCCTACGGCTTCCAGCAGCTCCAATGCACGATCGCGCTTGCGCCGGCCTTGAAGCAGGACAGGAAGCTCCACGTTTTCCAAAGCGGTCAGATAGGGAATCAAATTGCGAGCATTATTTTGCCATACAAAGCCTACGGTTTCGCGCTTATATTTCACTAGATCCCGTTCGTTGAAATTGAGAAGGTTCTTGCCGTCGACCAGCAATTTTCCGGCAGAAGGCCGATCTAGACCACCCAGCATGTTAAGCAAGGTTGATTTGCCGCTTCCGCTATTGCCGATAATAGCCATAAGTTCGCCCTTCTCGACATTCAGATCCAGCCCTTGCAGTGCTACAACCTCGAGATCGGCGGCCTTATAAATTTTGACTAAATTGTCACAATGAATCATAAGGTTAGTCCTCCCCAAGCTTAACGGCTTGATGAATTTTGATCCGTGACAGCATCGTCCCTAATATCATAAGTCCAACTATGATCATAAGGCTGACAATAACATACAGCTTGATTCGGTCCGATGGATCAAAGATTATTTGGAAAGGCGGTACCTGCGTCGATGGATCGAAGGAAAGCTGGAAGAAAGGCACGAACAAATTGCTCGTTATCTGACCGGACAGAACGCCTATCAGGACAGCCGCTCCCGAAGTCAGCAATTGCTCTGTTATCAGCATGCCGATGATTTGTTTGAAGGATATCCCCATCGCCCTTAGCACCCCAAACTGCAATATTCTTCCCGACAATGACAATGTCCAGTAGATTAGGAAGCCAATGAAGCTGATCAGTATGCCAATTAGGAAACCTAATGTCATGACGCCATTTATCGCTAATTGGAATGGATCATTCTGGGAATTGATTAATTCCAGCTTCCTATCGGTTAGCTTGGTGATTTTCAATTTTTTTTGCTCCATGGCATCATATAGGGTTTGAATGGATGCATGGGGTTGAAGCTTTAGCCACACATCGTAAGGCTCCAGTCCGATATTATTTTGTATATAAGGCAGGTGTCCGATGACAAGCATAGGGTAGGCTGCTTTTGCATTCTTGTTGTCCGCAGGAGCAATCTTAGTTTTGCTCAATGATACAGGGTTAGGGTTCCAGCTGGGCCAATAATCAATAATTCCATAAACATGGAATTGCGCTGATTGCGCATCTTTCCAACCGATTTGAACGACATCTCCGATTTTTGCGCCTAGCTTCTCTGAAGCACTTTTCGAAATTAACACTGCCTTTGGATTGGATGCTAATAAGTTCAGGTATTCATTAAAATGGTGATCCAACAGCCCTTCCCGCAGCCAAGCCGTTCGGCCGAAATCGTCTGTGTCAATCCCCATAAGCTGAACAACAGCACCTTCTTTGCCAAAATTAACGCCGGCATCCGGTTTCGTAAAAACCCTAGCTGTTGACTCTACACCAGGAAGCTGGGCGAAAGGCAGGAAAGGCGGCTCTTTATATTGAACCTTTTTTTTAGGCTTTAAAGAAGCCTCGCTTTCCCCAGGTGATCCACCTCCCATACCCATATCCGGCGGTGGCGCATCATTTTCCCAACTACTTTGCAAGACAATATCTGCTCCTGTTTTATATTGAATCTTGTCGCTGATATTCTGATTCATGGTTCTTGCGGCGCTGGCACTAAATATCCCTGTTGCTAATGTAAGAGCAAGAAATAGCATAATGAACTGGTATTGATTAGCCGAGCGGCCAACCTGCAGAAGAGCAGAGTATAAGTAAGGCGGCCACCATCGGCGGCCTAATCGATAAACAAGTTGAATCAACACCGGATACACGCGTAGGATCAATAACCCCATGGAGAGCATGAATAGAGCTGGAACAACAAAAAGCAACGGATCGATCTTGAGGTCAGCGGAATCCAATCCTAATGCCACTAAATCACTCATTCTGCGATGGAAGGATTGCAGTAAATAAAGGGAAATTCCTAGAAGAATCACGTCGATAAAGCTTTTATGCAAAAAAGTCATTCGCTGCTGCCGCGCCATGGCTTGTTTATGCCCAACAATGGATACACGGGTTGCATGAAAAACAGGAATTAAGATCATGATGACCGAAGCCCCCACTGCTACCCAAGCATATTTGTATGCCTCACGATTCAACTTAACATCCACTGAAGCCCTCTGCACGAATTCTAAAAAGCCGTTAGAGGCTCCCAAAATTCGAGTTAATTGAAGCCCCAGAAGAGGTCCGAGCGCTAGAGCAACAAGTCCGAGCAGAACTCCTTCCAGCAAATAACTCATCAAAATTTGCAAGCGGCTTGCACCGCGGCTGCGCAATACTGCGATCTCTGTTTTCTGCCTCTCTGTAATCAAATTCGCGACCATGAACAAATAAAAGGCAAGAAGAATCATGACTGGTACGTGAAGCGACCATAGCATCAGCTTAAGCTTTTTTTCCTTATCATAATAGGCAGCAAGCGTCTGTAATGCCGGAGCATTTACAGGATTACTCCAACTTGAGCCAATATGGTTTTGAATATAGTCTTTTATTACTTCTGTTGTTGCTGTAAAGACGGGAATGGTTTCGAGTTTCATTTGGGAATAATCCAAAGCATAGAACCAAGTATTTGAAGCCGCATTCAGCTTATTTCCTTTGACGATATCCTGTTCGAATAAATCGTAATCTATGAGAAAAGACGATTTGTAATTACTTATCGGATTATACCAATAAACATCGCTATAATCCTTGCGATCTATGACAGCGACTGGCTTGATGCGCACAGGCTCCTTGAGAGCCTCGTCTTCAATCGTGAACTCGTTGCCAAGGACAAGTTTAAGCTCCGTTAGTACCTGTTCCGTAACCATTGCTTCATACACGCCGTTCACCTGTTGTTTGGCAGGCATCCTTCCGTCTACCAGCCGGACATGCTCTTCCAAATTGCTGCTAGCAGCAATTTCCGCATTACGCTTAACATTAGGATCTGCTGCAGCGGGACCTGATGGAACTATCATATAGGATGAAGTGCTGCGTGCCTTAGAGAAAAGCAATACCGGAAGGCCAAATTGCTTGCTTTGCTCTTCAAGATACACATCCGCTTGAAGCAGCCTCTGGGTTTTAACAGAAGGATCTTCTACATCTCCGGTATAAGTGAATGAATTTACCGCCCCTGGAAATTTCTGCGTTTGGAGCTGAAGGTTCTCCAAATCCTTGATTAGAAGCCGCTGCAGAATGGCATGGGTATAGATGGGCATTGAACTGCTCAGAGCAACAGAGACGACAAGCCCTGTTAACAGGCAAAGCTCCAGCCAGCGGTTTTTGGCCATTTTGCGAAGAATCATTATGAATAAGGCCATTTGGGCTCCTCCTTAGAGTTTTCCATAAGAAAAACTGACTTCGTAAGCATGTGCTGAGTTTTCCGTAAGGAAAACTGGCATCGTAAGCATAAGCTTAATTATTGATAATCACCTTTTGGCCTTCCTTCAAGCCCCTGCGGATCTCTACTTCAGTTGGAGTTACAAGTCCCTTCTCAACGTCAATCTCTTTACGACTTTCACCTTCAAGTATTTGCACATATTCCCGGCCTATATAAGCACGCAATCCTGCAGGAGGAATGATAAGTACGTCATCTCTATGCTCGGTAATTATCGTAATATCCCCGTAGCTTCCGATTTCGGTTCCTTCTTGCGCCTTATCTATTCCGATAATCAAGGTTTTGGCATTCTTCTCAGCTTGTGTTTTATTAGTTGATAGCGGAGCACTAGATGGAGTTTGCAGCACTTTACCTTTCACTGTGCTATTCTTGAGCTTAACTTCCGCTTCCATACCTACTTGAACAGCTGAAATATCGATACTATTCGTTGCTTGATAGACAAGCTGAACTTGCTTCGGATCAGCAATAGAGATTAAATTGGAGTATGCTGCTACAAGGTCACCTTGATTAATATCAGATATATAAGTCACAACTCCACCTAGGTCAGACTTCAGCTTTGATTTCTCCAGTTGGGTCTGCAAAAGCTCAAGCTGAATTTGGGTCGATTCCATATCGATCATTTTTAGGCGGATGGCCGCTGCATCGTCTGGCTTATCCGTCTTGGCTTGAATGAGGGAGATCTGTGCCTTCTCTACATTTAACCGCTGCATGCGCACCCGTGTTTCCAAGTCGCCTGTATCCAGCTGAGCTAGGATATCACCTGGTTTAACCGTATCGCCAAGCTTCACATTGATCGACAACAGCCGCTGGCCCGACTCTTTGAAATACAAGTTCTGTGTTTTGCTTGAGGCAAATGTTGCCATAAAGGTCAACTTCTTAATAATGCTCCCCCGCTTTACTTCATAAAGCTCGAAATTCTCTTTCACGGGCTTAACTAAGGGCGGCTTCAAGGCGGTCTCTTCTTTAGGAAGCAAGGAACAGCCTGAGACAGCAAAGGCAAGGATGAATGCCGCCAGCAACCCTATCCGTTTTATCCAACTAACCTTCGTCGACAATGATACCATCCTCCAATGCATACACTTGATCCACAATTTCCATAATAGCGGGATCATGCGTAGTCAAGATTATTGTCATTCCTTGCTGCACCAAATCCTTGAATACTTTCAGCACCTGCAGGCCCATTTTGCTGTCCAATTCAGCCGTTGGCTCATCGGCAAGTATGACACTCGGTTTATGGGCAATGGCCCGTGCGATGGCTACCCGTTGCTGCTCGCCGCCGGACATTTCGAAGGGACGATGCTTCATACGGGCTTTCAAGCCCACGAAATCAAGGGCTTCTTCCGCTAATCGGCGATACTCATGAGAAGCTGCACCTGCTATCCTTAATGCGAACTCAACATTTTCATAGGCTGACATATAAGGAACAAGAGCAAGGGATTGAAAGATAAGCCCCATTTTCTTTCGCCGCAGATTATCGCGTTGCTTTTCCGGAAGTTCGGTGATCTCAAGGCCATCCACATAAATAGTCCCTGCTGTTGGACGATCTAACGCTCCAAGCAAATTCAACAGGGTCGTTTTTCCCGATCCCGATCTGCCTCTTAAAGCGACTAACCTTCCTCGCGGGATCGAGAGATGGGCTCCACGCAGAGCATGGACCGCTCCAGCCCCTTTGCCAAATGTTCGCACTATTCCTTTGGCTTGAATTATGGGAGCTTGATCGCTTTCGTAAAGCTTTGCTTCCATCAACCTGCTTCACCCCTTTAGATAAAAAAGCGCATACTCTAAATGTAACCCTTTACATGGCAAAAAAATAGACACTTCTTTGTTCGAAAAGGTGTCTATTTGTTATTTCATACTTGGTAGGCGCGCAACCGATGATTCGTTTGAATGCATCATGCATCATTCCACCAGTCCAGTACGCTCCACGCCCTGGATGAAATACTTTTGCAGGAACAGATAGACGAGCAGCAGCGGAACGATGACCAGGAACGTGGCAGCCATGACGGTCGGCAGACCGAACGTCTCCATCCCATGCGTAGCGGCAGTTTCGTTCAGCGATTGGTACAGTCGCGGAAGCATCATCGGCAGCGTATATTTTTCTTGTGACGTCAAGTAGATGTTAGGCTCGAAGAAGTCGTTCCAGTGCCATACGAGCGACAACAGCACCGTCACGACGATGGCCGGCGTCGTTAGCGGCAAAATAATTTTCCAATACACGCGGAAACTGCCACAGCCGTCGACGCGAGCCGCATCCTCCAGCTCCCATGGCAAATTTCGGAACAGCTGGCGGAAAATAAAAATAAACAGCGCCCCGCGCAAACCATTAGCAAAAAATGCCGGGACGATGATAGGCGCGAACGTATCCATCCAGCCCAATGCCTTATACTGGATAAACAGTGGAATGATCACCGTCTGCGGAGGCACGAGAAGCGAGAACATGGCCAGCATAAACAGCGCTTCGCGCCCCGGAAATTTGATCCGGGCAAAGCCGTACGCGACGAAGGAGCAGGCGAGCACTTGTCCGAAAACGCTGAACAGCGTCGATACCGCCGAATTGTAAAAATGTTCCCAGTACTTGAGGCCGACGAGACCGTAAGCGTAGTTTTGCCAAGCCATGCTCGTCGGAATCCACTTGATCGTGAAGTTGAGCAGGTCGGGCGGCGTTTTTAAGGAAGTCGTAATCATATAGATGAACGGGTAAAGAAATACGAACGACAAGTCGATCAGCAGGCAGTATACGAAGATCCGGTACACGATTCCGAACCAGCGGCTTTTGCTCGTCAACCGGCTTGCGGCTAGCCGCATGAAAAGAGGCATCCTGTCAAATGCCGTTAGCGGTCGCTTCCTTGCTGATATTCCTCCATCGTTGTTCATAGGGTGTCATCTCTCCTTTCACCGTTCCCCGGAATAATAAATGAAGCGTCTGGATGCGGCAAATATGATGGAGATGATCACGAAGATGAGCGCAAAATAGATCCATCCAAGAGCCGCCGCATAGCCGAGCTGAATTTTGACGAATCCGATATCACGAATATACAGCATCATCCGATTCGTCACGTCCGTAAAGGAATCCACCAGCGTATAGACCAAATTGAGCAAAATAACGGGCGATATGAGCGGCAGCGTGATTTTCCAGAACATCTCCCATTCGGTTGCGCCGTCGCATTTGGACGATTCGTACAATGACGGTGAAATGCCCTGCAGCCCTGCCAAAAACAACAAGATTTGCACTCCAGTTTTCCAAAAGATCAGTGTCAAACGGCTGAGCATGTCGAACACGAACTGTGAGAAAGTCGGCCCCATGTAAATGAACGCGGACGCCGGCAAGCCGATTCCGTTGACCAGTGTTTTCTGTCCTACTCCCGCGTATAACAGCTGCTGCAGCACCATGCCGGAACCGATCAGAACCGGGAGGAAGAACGCAGCCCGGAACAAAGCTCGGCCTCTGATCTTATGATTCAGCAAGATGGAAATAAACAATGAGAATACGATGATTAAAGGCGTGTTGATGATCGTATCCTGAATGACGGAGACGAACAGAGGCACGAACTGCGGATCCAGAACGAATGCATTCTGGAAGTTTAACCAGCCGACCGACTTAAACTGGAAGCTCCCTATCCCCTGTACATCGTGGAAGCTTAACCATAGCGAGTAAACGAACGGATATCCCATAAATAACAGAAATCCGATCAGCCACGGGGAAATGTAAACGTAGCCGGCAAGCATCTTTCTTCTCTCCAAACCGATACGCTTCATATTTACCCCTCCTTCGGAAGCACGAAGTAATTTTGTCCGGGAACGGTATGTCCGTCAATCTGGAAGGCGTCATTGTCGTAGTTCACGATAATGCGCGTCCCGTCCTCGTATGTCGTTTGAATCACATTGTCCTTCAGCCTGCGGTGGTCGACCATCGTTTGCGACCAGGTACCGCGGAGCTTATCGTTCATTTCCTTATACTTGCTCACAATGGCGTCGGACCAGCTGCTGTAGCGGGAGCTGAACAGATCGGCGAAGAACGTGTCCTTCAGTTCCTCCGAGTGCTGATAAGTAAGCTGATAAAACGGCATATAGCCGTACTCCACCATTTTCAAAAACTGCACCTGCGGGTCGTGAAACAAATTTTGCGGTCTCCCGGAGTAAGGGATTAAGCCATGGACGACCATTTGGTAGAACGGTACCGTTTCGTCAGTGAAGAAGTACCCGCTGTCCTTCGTCCCCAAGCTGAAAATCCGGTCTGTGTACGGAAGCACGTATGCGTTCCCTCCCGAGGCTGCCGCTCCGCCGAACTGGGCACGGGATTTGCGCATCATCTCCATCCATTCGCCAGCAGTCCCTTCGCGGGTCAGCGGAAAGCTGTCGTTGTAATCAAAGTAATCCATAAACCCGAACGAATCGAATTGAATGCCGGTAACCTGCAGCGGCTTCAAGCTATCGAGATAACCGCTTTGGAAGATCAAATTCCGCTTGCGGGCGTTCAGGAAGAACGTTTGGTTAAAGGGGTCTGTCACTGGAAAATGATTCGCTCCCTTGATGACGTCGTCGCGTACCGAGAAGCTGCCGTTAGAGCCGCCCTTGTACGCGAACACGAAATCATCCGTCAAATACAGACTGCTACCGTTCTCTTTAGCCGAGCGGGAGAGCGCCTCCAGTCCCTTCATGCCTCCTAATTGAGACGCAGCAGGCAGCTCAGATGGCAGGAAGCCGAATCCCTGCTTAGTCCAGCCGAGCAAATTTGCGGATAACGATTCGATTCCCTTGTCGTGCAGATCCTTTATGATTTGGGCGGCTTGCTCGAACGTGGTTGCCGGCAAAAACCGGTCGGATACGATGCGCTGCTGCTTAATCCCCGTCAGCAGGTCGATGCCGAGCGGAATCGGATCGCCTTTCTTCATTCGCGGTATGAGACCTTTTTCTTTCATTAAGTAACTGCGGTACGAAACGGCCATATGGCTGTAATTAGCCTCATTGCCGCCATAGAACAAATAGCGGACCTTGTGGTCCATGCGCAGCAATTTTTTTTCCGCCCGCATCGCCAAGTTTCCGTTCTGTTTTACGGCTTCGTAGGATCTGCGATAGGTGAATTCCGCCGATGTTCGATTCAAGTTGATTAAGTAGCCACTGGGAGCGTAAACGACGGATGAATCGAATTCACCATCCGTAATGATTCCCATGAAAGCATTGTCCTTTACCTTCATGCCGAATACTGGGAAAAACGCATTCTCCGGCCTATTGTAGTCATTGAACAGAATCTGATCCGGGCTGTAAACGCCAGTCCGATAAGGCTCCATATATTGAGGATGATTCGGTTTAAAATAAGATAACGCCCCAGGCCCGTCAGGGTAAAAAGCGTAGCCTTCGATCTCATCGCCTGCCGAACCGAAGAACGGCAGCGGAGAAAGTCTCATGATCGCGTACTTATCCGATTCTTGAACCGATTCCGCAGGCACGCGAACTTCCAAACCGTCGTTCTTCAGCTGAAACTCCATAGTGAAGCTTATCTTGAGCTGCTCCATTTCATAATGTATCGATATCCCGTTCTCGATCGGCTTGGACTCCATCTTCGGCTGCAGTGCGACGGAGTTCGATTCCAGCACTTCCAATGTAGGCGTGTTCGGGTTCGTATAGCTGATATGAAATATCGATTGGCTGTCCGCCTTCCATAAATCATTGCCGTCCACTTTAGCGTCCCTGAGCGGATAGGCAGAACGCCAAACGAACCCGTTTCGCTTATCCTTTAGCTGAATGGCCGAATCCAAGGAACGGAAATACAGCTCAAGCCGGTCCGTCCCCGCAGCTTTAACAAATCCTTCCTCAGGCGCCAGAACGGTAACCGAGGCTGCAACCGCCGCTTCTTGCTTAGCCGCCTTCACTTCGGTTCCCCCGTCTGACAGAGCGGGAAAGTGCTCGCGAATCTGCAAGACGATGATGGCGACAACGGCAAGCACAGCTATCCATAAGCTCCATTTGATCCAATATTTCTTCATTAGTGAGGATGTCCTCCTCCCCTCAGTTGGACATTAAATAACGCACTTCGTTATAAACATCCTTCACGAACATGATGACGTGATTGGTGAGCGCAAAGGTCAAGCCGATCGTCGCCCAGAAAATAATGAGCGCAAACAGGCTCAGCAACGTGACGCCAATCGTTTTCTTGAACGAATAATCGTTCATAACAGCTATATTGATGACGAGCAGCACCCCGACCCACAGCCAGACGATAGAGTTCAGCGTGATGTATACATACAATTCGTCGCGCGTCAGCAGCAGCGTGAGCGCCGCGATCGGCAGAGTAAACAAGATGTAAGGGACCATGGAGTACGATACAGCGAGAAAGACGTTGCTGAAAAAAGACTCGCCGTCCATAATCGAAGTGATCAAATAACAGCATACAGCCCAAGATAGAAGCGGAAAAATGAACCGAATGAATTCCAGTACGATGTTGGCATCCTCGGGCTGCAGGTTGGTCATATGAAACGATGTGATCAGGATAGAGACGACCCGCACGGCGAACGTCAGCAGCAGCAGAATGCAGGCGGACGTGAAGCTTCGAAAACCGCGCAGCTCGCGAAATGCGTCGGCCGGGTGGAATAAGACAGCCAAGGCGATCTCAAGCGGCCGCCGGACGCGCGGCAGTACGGAAGTATACCCGCTCAATAGCCTAACCTCCTTACGATCATATGGGCAAATCCGCGGAGCCTCTTGACAATGAAATAGAGCACATAGAGCATAATCGCGAAGATCAGCACAACCCATCCGAAATGGCTCTTCATATACGCTCGGCGGTATTGCCCGAAGGCGTCGGAATATCCCTCTTGATCCCCGGCCAGCTTGAATTCGGCCATCGATTCCTCCCAACGCTCCTGCTTATAGAGCGCTTTCGCCACTCCGCGGTGCGCGAGTGGATAATTTTCATCGATCTGCAGCACTTCATGCCATGGCTTCAACGCTTCTTCGTACCGTCCGTTGAAGTACAATGCACTGGCCTGGTGGATCAATTCCGAGAAGTGCGTCGGTTCGAACACTTGGATGTTATTGCGGTCCCGGTCGAGCACGAAGATTCGCCCTTGCCGGTCGACCCCGATGCTTGAAGGATATTCGAACGCACCTTTCACATTCCCGTGTCCGCCGAATACGGCGAGCAGTTGGCCCTCCTGGTTGTATTGGTAAATTTTTCTCGAAGTGGCGTCGAGTGCATTGATGATCCCGTATTGATCCACTGTGATGTCGACGAAATACGGCAGCGCGAGCGAGCCGGATTCGATCGACTTTTCTCCGTAAAACGTGTCTTTCTTAAAAATGTTGGTCCCCAGCGCGTTTAATTTTTTAATTTGATCCTTGTCGATGAGCACCGTCGGAGAATAAATGTAGCCCTCCTCATCCATCGTCAAATTCGCGTGCTGGGGCGGTACCGCCTTGCTCAGCTGTTCTTTCTGCTCTGGAGTTGCAAGAAGCCTGATGAGCAGCTGCTGCCAGCTGAATGGAACGTGATTCGCAGCGATATAACCGCGAAACTGATTATTGGCGTCGATCATAATGAAACCATTCGGGTCGTTGCGGTCCAATACGTTCAAATATCCTCGCTTATCGATCAGGACTTTGCTCGGCGAGAAGTTCGCATTTGCCTTCATGAGGGACGTCTTTGGTCGAATGAACTCCTCGACTTTGGCGCCCTTCGGATCGAGGTGGACGATTTTGCCGTTTCCCGTATCTGCTACGAACATGTCGCCCGTATCGTCCACATAAATACCCTCGGGCTTGTTGAATTTCAGCCCCTGTTCTTCCCCAAATGTCCCAAGCACGCGGCCGTTCGGGTCCAGCTTCACGATCCGATTGTTGCCCGTATCGGCCACGTACAAGAGTCCGTTCGAATCGATAAACAAGTCGCTCGCTTTATTTAACGATTTCTTGCCGACATCAATGATCACCTCTCCGACCGTATACGCGAGCGGGATCGGAATCCGGTAACCGTGAAGCGGATCGCGCGTATAGGACATGTCCGGCATCGCGCGAACAGGTTCGCCGGCCTGCAGTAGCAGCAGGACCAGGCACAAGAAACATGCTGAGGCGCGTCGTATCATCGTCTCATCTCCTACGATTTAATGCCGGAATACGCCATCGTATTGATCACCATTTTCTGAAAGGCTAGGAAAATCAAGATCGGCGGCAGCGTCACGAGCAGCGTGCCCGCCGCCACCGCTCCGGACCGGGCAACGACGCCGGGGCCGCCGGCCAGTGTCTGCAGCGCAAGCGGGAGCGTCTTCATCGATTCGCTCGTCGTGAATACAAGCGGCGTAAAATAATCGTTCCAGTTGCCAATGAATGAAAAGATGATCAGCGTGGCCCAAGCCGGGCGGCATACGGGCATGACGACCCGCCAAAAGATGCGCCAATCCGAAGCCCCGTCGATATGAGCCGCTTCAAGAAGCGCATCCGGAATCTGATCGATGAACTGCTTCATCAAAAAAATGTTATAGGCCACTGCCAGCTTCGGCAGCACGAGCGACCAATACGTATCCAGCATCCCTAAGTTGGAAATGACCGTATAGGTCGGGATTTGCGTCACCTGAGGCGTGAACATGAGCGCGGAAATAATGACCGCGAATATGGCGTTTGCCCCGGGCAGACGGTATTTGGACAATACGTAAGCGCCTAAACAGCAGATCACGAGCGTTCCTGCGACGATGGCGGCGGACACGAACACGCTGTTGAAAATGTACCTTGTGAAAGGCACGATCGAAGTGTCCGTCGCCGTCAGCAGGTCGAAAAAGTTGCGCAGAGTTGGCTTCTGCACGAAGAACCTCGGCGGATAGAGAAACAGCTCGTCAAGCGGTTTGAATGCAGTGGAAACCATGTAGACGATCGGCAGAGCAGTGAACGAGACGAGTACCAGGATGCTCAAATACAATAGAATGCGTTTCAACGACGCCAGCTTTCCGGTTCGAATGGTCGGCATACTCGTACTCCTCCTCACTCGTCTTTGGACGAAAACAGTTTCATTGCCAATCTGCCGAGACCGAAGGTCACGATAAACAGCACGACGGCGATGGAGGAAGCGTATCCTAGCTCAAAGCGAATGAATGCGTAATCGTACAAATGGCTGATGATCGTGTGTCCGGCATAGTTAGGGCTCGGCATACCGGACATCGCCACGGCGATATCGAAGACGCCGAACGAAGCCACGATTGCATTAACCGCTCCGAACAGCATTTGCGGTTTCATGTACGGAACGGTAATGTACCACAGCTCCTGAAACTTATTGCGGATTCCGTCAATCGCCCCAGCCTCGTACAGCTCATTGGGGACGTTTTGCAGACCGGCGAGGAAGACGAGAAAGCCGGTTCCCATACTCATCCAAAGCGATACGATAATGACGACCGGAAGGATCGTTTTCGCATTGTCTACCCAGAGCACCGGCTCGCTGATAATGCCCCAGTTGATCAGCCAGTGGTTCAGCATTCCATAGCGGTCGCCTGAGAAAATGTACAGCCAGACGACCGAAAGCGCGATGGAGCTCGTGATGGACGGCACATAAAAGGCGAACGCGAAGACGGATCGTCCTCGCAGCATGTTGATCACCCAAGCGAGAATGAAGGATAGCATATAGCTGACCGGGCCGGTAATGAAGGAGAAGATGAACGTATTTTGAATCGCCTTGATAAAGATGTCGTCGTCCAAAAACAAAATCTTATAATTGGTCAGTCCGATCCAGCGAGCGGGCTGAAGCATATTATAGTAAGTAAAGCTCAGCCGAATGGAATCGAATACGGGAACGACCGTAAACATGATGAACAGGACCAGGAACGGACTAAGGAATAAATAGCCGGTCAACACTTTTTTCCAACGTGGCGACAGCTTCAAGATGCTTCGTACCGGGCGCTGGAGCGCCCGTCGCGCCGGTTGTGCAGTAGAAATGCCGGACTGCATAGCGGTTCTCTCCTCTCCTGCGGCATATTAGGGAGAATTCCCGAATTCTTTCTGTTTCGCTTCCAGTTCTTTGTCGATATCTTTGACTGCTTGCTCCAGCGACTCCCTCACGTTGTCGCCGCTCAGCACAACCCGGTTCCATGCATTGGCGATATGCCTTGCCGTGAAATATCCGCCGGGGACGAACGGCTGCTCCTTGAAATATTTCCAGCCTTCGTTCAGCGCCTTTTGATCCTCCTCGGGCCATGGAAGCTGCGAGAACGCCTCCATGTTCGCCGTGTTCCAGCGAGCCTCTACGCCGAGCAGCGCCTCCAGCTCCCGGCCGAACTGCGCCTGCACTTCCTTGCTGGACCACCATTTCAAAAATTCCCACGCTTGCTGCTGCTTTTTCGACTGCTTAAAGATCACGACCGACTGAACCTGGCCTCCCGCAGTTCGGTCATTCGTACCGTCCGGTTGAACGTGTCCGGGGGCAGCAGCGATTCCCCAGCGTCCCGCCAATTCCGGCGCCGCTGTCGATAAGAGGACGTACGTCCAGTAGCCTGATACGCCGATGGGCATTTCCCCGGTTCGGAAGCGGTTAAAAAGGTCCGCGTAAACCGGAAATTTATAGTTGGTGTACAGCTCTGTCCATTCTTTAAAAGCTTTGTAGGCTTCGGGAGAATTGAGTCCGGAGCTTCGGCCGTCTTTGGTGTAAAATTCACCTTTATTTTGGTACAAAAAAGTGGCAAAGCCAAGCGGCGAACGATCCTGCGGATTGCTCGGCGGGTAATAAAACTGCATGCCGTTCTGCTGCAGCACGGGAATCATCTCGGCCACCTGATCCCATGTTTGCGGGACAGACAACCCAAGCTCCTTGAGAATGTCTTTGCGGTAGATGAGAATGTTGAAGTCCTGCGTCTCTGGTAAGGCATACACCCCATTGTTATATTGGAAGGGCACCATGGCTCCGGAAAGAAACTGCTTCTCAACGCTGTCATAGCCCGGCAGCTTCGACAGGTCGACGGCTGCATCCCGAATCGCGAACTCGAGCGGCAGCTGTTCGCCGACGCCTGTGGCGACATCCGGCGCTCTGCCTGAGCTGGCAGCCAAAAGCAGCGTATTGACCGCCCCAGAGTTCAATTGGCCGGCGGGAAGCGTGTTAATGTTCACTTGGATTCCCGTCTTCTTCGTGAAATCCGATTCGATCATTTCCTTCATGATTTCCGCCCATTCCCGGCCGCGGCCGACCCAAACGTCGAGGGACCCATCTCCGCCTTTATAGATGCTGCCGATGCCGGTGTAATCTTTGCGGAACGAAGCGAAGAAGTTCATCATCGTGCTGCTCATCTTTTGCCATAAGTCTGACTTGGTGCCGGACCATTTCACATCGGGGGCGCTGACTTGGAAATAATCCATGACGAGCGGTTGATTCTGCAGTTCGATGAGCCATGTGCCCAAATTCGTCAGGCTGTTGTTCATATCCTCCAGCTGGCGCGGAATAGCATCCGGTTTCGCGACCATGCGGTCGAACATGTTCTTCATCATCAGCAAGCTGTTCGCGATGCTCGTATCTTTCTGCGAAATGCCGCGCAGCGCGTCGATTTGCTTGCCCAGATCGCCGGCTAACGCCTGAATGTCTTCCAGCAATCCCGGTACGCGCTTATCGAGCTCATATACGTAATTCGGGTCGGGCGTAGGTCCGGTTACCATGATGATCCGGCGGACGATGTCGGAAAGCTTCTTGGAGTCCGCAGTCAGCGATTCGACGATCGGCTGGAATGGTCCGATCTCCGCCACCATCGTGAGCTTGTGCTCTCCCTTTGTCAAATGCACGAGGTACGGCTCATCGGCGCTTTTGCCAAGCGTTTCCATACGCCAATCACGGGAATAAGTAAACGAGTACAGCTCCAGTTCCTTATACGGCGATTTGCCGTCGATCTGAATTTGCCGGTAGGACGAGAGTCCGTTGCCCCACCATTGACCTACTTTGAGGCCGATTTTGTAGAGGCCGTCCTCGGGTACAGTGAAAGACCAGCTCGCCGATTGTCCGCCTTTACGCCAGCGCCAATCGCCGAACACGTTGAGCCGGAATCTCAGCTTGCTTGCAGGCTCTGCCAGCGGATCCCCATTCGATTCGCGGCGGATCGTCGGGTCGGATTTGACCGGATTGTTTTCTGCTTGAACCTTGATATCCGCCTTGCTGACCGGTTTGAGCCCTGCGGCGTCGTAACCGCTCTTTACCGCGGCATATTCCGGTGTTTCCACGGCCGGAGCAAGACGGATTTGACCGAAGGAAATCGGCTCCTGGATGTAACTCATCCGCAGGACATGTTTGCCTTCGCTTAAAGAAAACCGGAAAGGCTCCGCGTACAATCCGTTGCCGTCCGTCAGCGGACTGCTGACCCAAGCTTCCTTCTCGACTTGGCTCGGCCGAATGTCGTCGCCTTGATTGTTTTGCGTAGGCTCCCCTTGATCAGCCCAGATTCGGTAAAAGTATAGGCGTTGAGCTTCGCGGAAAGGGAAATCGCCGTCAATGGTCAACGATCGCTGGATGGGCAGCCGTTTTCCGGGCATTGGATAATAATCGGCAATCATGTTATAAAGTCCGCTTACCGGCACATCAACGGTCCATTCGATCCAATCCATACCTTTCTCCCACACGAGTGTCGGCTTTGAACCGCCTCCTACAACTTGCGAAGAAGGCTTGGCTCCACCATAAGCCGAATAGGAATCGGCCGGGAACGAGATATCTTTCGTGGCTGCCGGACTGGACGCCCCTTTATACTGCCCGGAAACTTGCCGATAACTCGGTTTTAAGACGGAATCCGCATTCAATTGCTCGGAGCCGGCTGTGCTCTTACTGCGATTGCGGTCTCGAAGCCTCTCCGCAGCTTCCGTAGGCTGGACTGCGCCGCCAACCGTCACGCTAAACAGCAAGAGCGTAATCAATGTACTTGCCAGTTTCTTCCAACCTAAATCCTTGGGGATAATGGTTATCAATCATGTTCACCCCGCCTAAATTCATGATTTCCCCAGCCCGTTATCTGAAATACAAAGCCAAATGCTCCGCCGCTTTCACGATACCTTCCCGCTCTTTCTCCTGAGTTCCCCAGAAACGGTGATCCTCGAGCTCGATGCTGACGGCTCCTTGATAGCCCAGACGGTCAAGCCTCACGGCGACTTTACTCCATTCCACCGCGCCGTGTCCGGGAATCGTATACCGCCACGAGCCTTCGGAAAATCCGTACTTCGCTCCGAAGGTAGCCGGCAAAACGCCGCATTCGTACAACTCGTCTGTCAAAATCTCCGTATCTTTCCCGTGACAATGATTGATTCGCTCGCCGAATTCCGTCAATGCCCGCAAATAATCGATCCCGAGCCGCACCAGATGGGAAGGATCATAATTGAGACCGAAATGCTTGGAAGGAATCGCTTCGAACATCGCACGCCACATCTCCGGCGTACATCCGATCGTCGGGTAGTGGGGAGCCGGTCCCGGCCAGCCCTCAATGGCCATGTAAACCCCTTGGCTTTCGGCGTGACGGGCAAGCTCCGGGAAGGTGTCCTTCCAAATCTCAAAGCTCTCTTGACGCGGTGTCGTATGATCCTCGGGCACAAGACACATGAACATGACCTTTGCTCCGAGCGCAGCCATGTCGGTCATCTGCTGCTTGACCGCTTCCGCTGCATTTACCCGGCGCGCTTCATCTTTGCTCAGCAGCGCACCGGTCTGTGCCGCATCGACGGAGCCGATGCCGATTCCCGCCGCATCGAGAACTTGTTTGATTTCCGGATTCAGCTTCGGGATGTCCAGCACATCCAAGCCTGCTCCTGCCGCCCATGCGGCTACTTGCTCTAGTCCTTCAGCGCCGATCTTCGGTGGAATGCGCATTCCAATTTGCACCTTCATGCTTTTCTCTCCCTTTTTGTCGGATTGTCTCTCGGCCTAATAAGGTTTATACCCAGCCGCTTGATAAATCATTTCCGTGAACTTCACGACTTTCAAAGCAAACGAACCCGGCACCTTCACTTCATGGCGCCCGAGGTTCCCATTGATAAGGCTCTTGTCCTGATTCGAAGTGAAGGAGTCGATTTCCACCTGTGCCTGCAGATGCAGTGTCATTTAATGCCCGAGAAAGTGATTCCGCGGATAAAAGCTTTTTGTACGAGGAAGTAGAGCACGATAACCGGGAATGTAATCATGACCAGCGTCGCCATCATCATCTGCCATTCAGCACCGTGTTGTGATTTAAACCCTTGAATGCCGAGCATCAGCGTGTACCTGTTCTCATCCGACAAGTAAATGAGCGGCCCCTGATAGTCCGTCCAGCTGCCCATGAACTGGAAAAGGGCAATCGTAAGCAATGCGGGACGGCAGAGCGGCAGCATGATTTGCCAATAAATCCGGAGCTCCGAAGCGCCGTCGATCCGTGCAGCATCTTCAAGCTCCTTCGGTAATCCCATAAAAAACTGTCGGAGCAGAAAGATAAAGAACGGAGCGCCGAAAAAAGCTGGCAGCCACAGCGGAATATTGGTCCCGACCCAACCGAAATTTTTGAAAGCGATAAAAATTGGAATCATCGTCACCTGGTAGGGCAGCATCATGACGAGGAGCGTAATGGCAAAAAGCGGCTTTGCCCCCTTCCAATGAATTCTGGCTAAGCTATAAGCGACAAGAGGGCAGGAACATAAAACGGCAAAGGTCGAAAGACCCGCAATGGTAAGAGTGTTCCATAAATATTTGAAAAAGGGAATATAGTTGAGAGCGTCGGGATAATTGCTCCACACCTTAACCCTTGGAATCCACACAGGCGGCCATAGAAACAATTCGTTGTTTGCCTTTAAAGATGTGGACACCATCCATAGAAACGGCGATAGAAAAAATGCGCCGACCACAATTAATAAGGCATGGACAAGTACCCTTTGAACGGGTCGAAGTCCGCTGCTGTTTCCCATGGCAACTCCGCCTCCCTTATTCTTTTCCTTGATAATGGACCCAGCGTTTCTGTGAGACGAAGATCAACGCCGTTAAAACGACAACGATCAAGAACAAAATCCATGCCATGGCGGAGGCATATCCCATCTTTAAATAGCCAAAGCCGTTTGTGTATAAATACATCACGTAAAACATCATGGAGTTGGCCGGCGTGCCTTGCCCGTTCGTGAGTGTATATGGCAGAACGAAATTTTGCAGTGCACCGATTGTGCCAATTATCAAGTTGAAGAAGATGACTGGTGTAAGCAGCGGAAGCGTAATGGTCTTCGTGCGCTGCCATGCGCTCGCTCCATCCACCTGGGCTGCATCGTAGAAATCTTGAGGAATATCCTGCAGCCCCGCCAAATAAATGACGACCGCCTGCCCCGTCCCCCATAAGCTCATGAGAATTAACGACGGCTTCGACCAATCTTCGCTGCCGATCCATGGCGGTCCGGAAATGCCGATCTTATCCAGCCAAAAATTCACAAGCCCGAATTGCGGGTTTAGCAGCCATAGCCAAATAATGGTCGTCGCAACGGGTGGAACCAAGCTGGGGATAAAAAACAGCGTTCTGTAAAAGCCCTGCCCGCGAATTTTCAAATTGAGAAATAGAGCCAGTCCGACGCCTATCACAATGCTCAGAGGAACAAATATCACTGTATAGTACAAGGTATTATAAATACTGATCCAGAAGACCTTGTCTTGGAATAGAGTAGCGTAGTTTTTGAATCCTACGAATTCGCCAGGCTCAAGAATGCTGTAGGTGGTTAAGCTGTAGTAAGCCGACATGAATAACGGATATGCGTGAAAAAGAAGCAGACCGACAATCCACGGCAAAGCGAAAACGATGCCGAAAAAGTTGATCTTTTTCTCGAATCTGTTTTTCTTTCTCCTGGCCATATCGACTGAAGCTGCGTTCTTGGCATAAGAAGTTTCCATCATAGGCAATCCCATTACCTCCTTTTACAATTGTGTTTGGGAAAAGAGGGAGGTAGGGCTGATCCCACCGCCCTACCCTCTTAATTTCGACTTGCTGTTCGTGAAAGGATCAGTTGCCCAGCTTCGCCAATTCCGCATCCACATTCTTTTTCACTTCATCAAGGAGTGCCTGTGCGTCTCCCTTGCCGTGAATCGCCAAATCTTGCACGCGCATGGTTTCGCTCCAGAGTAAGGCGCCTACCGGAGTAACGGGTCGAGTGAATGCTGTCGGCATCAGATCCAGGAACACTTTCAGGTTCGGATTGTCGCCCAGCTTCAATTCATCGTTTACCTTCGGCATTGCTGTAATATCGTTACCGGCATTAGGGCGTTTCGCCCAGAGCAATGTGCCTTCCGTATGGGCTACGAATTTAAGGAATTCCGCAGCTTCCTTCTCATGCTTCGAGCCCTTCGGGATGACATAGGACCAGCCACCCGCCCATGTGACAGATTTAAACCCTTCAGCTGCCGGCATCGGAGCAACGCCCCATTCGAAGTTAAGCTTGTATTTCGCCAAATCGTTCAAAATCCAGTTTCCGTCGAACACGAAGCCGACTTTGCCCGTCCAGAACGGATTCATGCCGGTTTGTCCCATGGCGTCGGAGAAGCTCGTCAGGTTGCCGATATCATACTTCTTGGCGTAGTCGGCCATCCAAGCAAGCGATTTAACATTTTGAGGATCATTTGGAGTCAATTTATGGCTGCCATCCTCCCATTTGCCTCCCCAGTTCCACGCTTGCGTATAGAGGAAGCCTTGGTTCATCCACGGAATAAAGCCGATTTGCGAATATTTGTTGTTGCTTCCTTTTTTGTAAATTTTCTCCGCCATTTGATCCAATTCCTGAATGGTTTTCGGCGGTTTGTTCGGATCAAGCCCCGCTTCATTCATGAGCGTCTTGTTGTAGAACATGGCACGGTTGTCTGTGCCCCAAGGCAAGGCGTATACCTTATCTTTATAAACCGCTTCGGCCCAAAGCCCTTTATAATAATCATCCGGAGAGATGCCGTTGCTCTTCACAAAGGATGTTAAATCCGTCAGAGAACCTTTCGCCGCCCAAGAACCGATCAAGAACCGGTCGAACAAAGCGATGTCAGGAGGATTGCCGCCTGCGATGGCGGTCAGCAGTTTATCGGATGCCTGCGTTTGGCCTGTCGTTTCAACAAAAGTCATTTTAACTTTTATGTTAGGAAACTTCTTCTCGAATACGTCGACGACATTCGCTTTGAAATCTTTCTGATAGTCACCGCCCCACGGGAACCAAAAATCGATCGTGACAGGTCCGCCCGAGCTAGTAGTGCCTTTAGGGCTGTCCGTACTTTTGGTATCCGTACTTTTGGCATCCGGACCTTTGCTGCTGGGTGCTGGGGTGTTCGACGAGCCGCAGCCGGCGACCGTTAAAGCCAACGCCAGTGTTGCAGCCAATGGTAGTGCAAGAAGCTTTTTAATATGCCCGCCTGTTCGTTCCTTTCCATTGTTCATAGGTTAACCTCCTCTTTTTGATATGCTCGTTTTCGAGCACAACTTCATTGTATGCGTTTACATATGCATCACGAAAGGAGGCGACTTTTGTTTTTAGTGTGGTATTTTTGTGCATTTTACCGGTAAAGACTTATTATTTCGATATCGATACCCACCGCCCGGTCTGAGTGGATTCTGTATGGCTTTAATCACTGTTTTGATCGTTTGAAACATGACGAATGGATGCGGCGTTATCTTAACGGAACGACCAGCGTGACTTTCGTACCGGCACCTGGAGCACTGTCAATGAAAAGTCCGTATTCAAGGCCATAAGCTAACTTGATATGCGTATTAATATTTCTGAGAGCAAAATTATGTTCCCCGACGACCTCTTCGTTTTCCAGCACTCCCGTCAGCTCCGCCAATTTATCGGATTCGATCCCAACGCCGTCGTCCTCAACTTCGAAATAAAGAATTTGACCTTCGCTTCTCCAACTGATGTCCAATCGACCTCTCCCTTGCTTATTTTCCAACCCGTGATAAATCGCGTTCTCCACCAGCGGCTGGAACACGAATTTCAATACCCGATACTGCAGAATCGTCGGATCGATATGCATATTGACCGTGAATTTGTCCTGATACCTTACCTTTTGGATGGACAAATAACTTTCCAGCAATTCGGTGCTTTCCTGTACGGTAACAAAATCTTTGCCCTCGCTTAAGCTGATCCGAAGATATTTGGACAAACCGAAGATCATCGTGCTGATCTCATCAACCTTATAAATGCGGGAAATCCAATGAATCGAATCCAACGTATTGTACAAAAAATGAGCGTTAATTTGCGACGCCATCATCTTCAATTGGGTTTCTTTCTTCAACAGCTTCTGAATGTAAACTTCGTCGATTAAGTTTTTGATTCTGGTAACCATCGTATTAAAGCTATGGAATAGCATGCCGAATTCGTCGCTTCGCCTATCTATAATCCGTACGTCGAAATCTCCATCTCTCGCTCTTCGCATAGACCGGAGCAGCTTGCTCACAGGCTCGTGCATGTATTTGGCGACCGCAAAAGCAAGAGCGATGGCTACAACGGAAAATCCAATGACGAGATAGACAGTATAGTAACCGATATCCCTCGAATCGCTGACCAACTCTTGGTTCGGTGCCATTCCGACAAGCCTCCACTCGTTTATCTCCGTATTATCGAAGACAGCGATCATTTCCTTGCCATCCATCACATCGGTAAAAACTCCGCTATGCCCGGAAGGAAGCTTCAGCCCGGAAGGTTTCATGAGATGGGAAGCATTGGCATCAGCTACAACCGTGTTGCTTCGATCGACGAGAAGCGTAGTGCCGTGTGCGTGAAAATCGACTTCGGACATTAACTGCTGAATCAGCTCCGGATCAAACTCCATAATCAGCACGCCGATGATCTCATTGACATGATCGAAATTTTTGAGCGCTCTGCCGAGTACAAAGACCGGTTTATTGTCTCCGCCGTTATTTTGATTCATGAAAGAAGGCCGAATTCCATACCATACCACCTGACCGTTCGCATCTTTAATTTGCTTATACCAGTCTTGAGCCTGATCTTCATTATCCGCCGAAGGAAGCTCTGCAAAGCCATTAGAGGAATATCGGTAGGAAGCATTGCCTTCACCCAAAATATAGATGTTCAGCGTGTCGTTCTTGGAGTTGACCAGATTGGATAAGAATCGGGCAATCTGCTGATTGTTAAAAAATTGATCGTAGCTTTCCCGGTATTCTCCGAGAATGCCTCTTTGAATTTCCTTGTAGCCGAACACGATTAAAGACCGGTTGGCGTACTCGTTCAAGATCAAATCGAGACGTCTGTTTGCCTGCTGCACTGTTTGCAATGCGACCTGTGATACTTTGGAACGGATGATTTCATTGGCCTTCTGATAAGAGAGATAACCCATGATCATAATGGAAATAGTCATGCTGATAAAAAAAAGGATAAACAATTTGTACCCCACAGACCGCAATTTTAAATGCGTATGAAGATTCAAGCACATCCTCCTATCTGGTTACATCACACCTATATCCCTATATTGGGTAGGGGTGATCCCCTCTTGGTCCTTGAAAAGCTTGACAAAATGCCGAAAATCTTGGTAACCTACCCGCTGGGCGACCTCGTATATTTTCAGCGTGGAATCTTTAAGAAGATTTTTTGTCTTTTCTATCCTGAGACGAATTACGTATTTGCTGAATGTTTCCCCTGTTTCCTCATGAAATATTTTACTGAAATAAGACGGATTCAAATAAAGATGTTCGGCAACGCTGATCATGGTGATCGCTTCCGTATAGTGCTCTTCCATATATCGGATGGCCAGCTCTATGAACCTTTTTCTATTTCGGAAGTTTTTCTGTACTGTATGTTGGTATTCGCGGATAACCTTCAGCAGCTCGCCTTTCAACTCCGACAAAGTGCAGTAAGGAATCGAGAGTATTTTGCCGGAAGCTTGCTCCGATGATTGGCTTGACTCCAGCTTCTTCTCAATCTCACCGAACAGAGCGGTCAATCCGCTGCGCAGTTGATGAGGAGAATATTTGCTGCAGCACAATTGTAAATGTGAAATCAGTTCGTCAATCAATTCAGTGAGCACGGATTCCTTGTTAAATTTCAGAGCATGCACGAACCGGGTATCCCAGCCATTAGGCCCCTTATAATCCTGAACCTGCAAAGTATAAGGCTGCTCCATTCGCCTGGCATCGTAAATCTTGCCGTAACCGTCATAAAATGCATAAGCTCCGGCGTTTACAGCCTCTTGATATGATGCATGAAGGTTGGTAACCTCGCTTATTCGGCTTATCCCGATGTTGATCCCGATCCCCAGATACCAGCGGCATGCCTGGATTAAGGATTCCATTCCGAATTCGGTCCCATCGTCATTCTCATGAATTGGGGAATGCAAGATGACCAGATCCGTATCTTCTTGAGGATCCAGAAGACAGATCATCGTCTTCCCCATCTCTTTACCGATTTCTTCGGCGATATTGGCAAAAGCATACCGGAGCAAGTATTGCTCTTTGGACTTAACCGCCTTCGATCCCCAATCATACACTTGAACGCATATTACTTTCAGCCGATTCGGATTCAGCTGGATATTAAGCCGATCCCACAACGTAAACCAATCATTATTTAAAGCGCTTACATTTGTAAGAAGCGTTTCTACATACCGCTGCCTGGCCAGAGGCAAGCACTCTCGGATACATTCCGACATCTGAATGATTTGTTGTTGTTCTTCATTCTCGCGCTTGATTTGTGCGATGCATCTACGAACAACATCCAGCACCAACGTTTCCTCTATCGGTTTAAGCACGTAGTCGGATGCTCCATATTTGATAGCTTTTTGGGCGGAACTGAAATCGCTATAGCCGCTAATAATAATAAACTTCGATGGCAGATTGAGCTTCTTGACCGTTTCAATCAAAGCGAGACCATCCATCCGCGGCATTTTGATATCCGTGATGATAATATCCGGCGTTCGGGTTTGGATGAATTTTAACGCTTCTTCCCCGTCACTCGCTTCACCAAGCACTTCGACGCCTTCCGCTTGCCAATCGATGGTGGAACGCAAACCTTGACGAACCCATCTTTCATCGTCAACGATTAGTAAAGAATACATTAGCGATCACCTCATTGTTTAATAAATAGCATCTCTGAATACAAATTCCCTTACAGGCTCTAGCCTCCCGACTTCGTTCCGCCACAAAAAATAGGGGTGGATGAAAATTTCCCTTGATATTTCAATATCACCTTAAGTAAGACATCTATTGCAGCATAGGTATACATCGAATCCAAAAGGCCGTAAACCTCGTGATATCCCGATCGGACAAAGTCACATGATACATTTGTTGATGAGGCTGACGGTCCTCTCCACCGACATTGCGAACGTCAGCCTCCTGAACAAAGCCGTCATCATACCTACATGGTTAAATACGGATCACTTGGCTTCCGTTCGCCGCGCTTCTCCAGGCCGCTTCCGTCAAACGCGCTATTCTTAAGCCGCAGCTGGAAGGCGCAGCCGGTTCGCTAACTTTGCCGAGGATCAGATCGACAAAATTGCGGTTCGGATCGCTGGAAGCCGGAAGCTCATCCTTCACTTCAACTAATTCCCGCTGCCCTTCCTTAGCGACGAATATTTGATCGTTGCGGAACAATACCGTTCCCTTATCGCCGTGAATGGACACATCTTCATGCCAGCCAATGGTAGCGCTTCCAACTACGTTGAAAGTCGCAATGGCGCCTTCCCGGAATCGGACCGTGACGGAAGAGTCGATATCGACCTGCGACCCGCGATTGTCAATGAAAGCGGATACGCTTTCCGGCTCGAGACCGGTCACCCACAACACGACGTCAAGTAGATGGCTGCCGGAATCATTGAGCTGCCCGCCGCACGATAATGCAGGATTTTGCCTCCACGTACCTGTCGTTCCTTTCAGCCAGCTTTGCGCCTGATACGCGCAAATGTAATTGATATTGCCCAATTCCCCGCTCTGTATCAAATCTCGGATATAAATATAAGGCCCCTGCAAATGGCGCTGGTAAGCAACTGCGAGATGCTTATTTAGTGTATCGGCTTGAGCGATGATATGTGCTGCGTTTTCTGACCCGTCGACGAACGGCTTCTCCATAAGTACGTGTAAGCCGCCCTCCAGGCAAGCCATTCCTTGCTCGAAATGCATGCTGTGGGGCGAGACAATAATGGCAGCATCGGCGTTTACCCGTGAGATTGCCTCCCGATAGTCCGAATATACCGAGACATTCGCCAAATCCGGAAAACGCCCCTTCACTTGTTCGATCGCCGTAGCCGAAGGATCCGCTAACGCTATGATTTCCGCCTCCGGTACTTGCAGCAGCCTGCGAATGTGTTCTCTTCCCATTCCACCAACGCCAATAATTAAGAAACGAACCTTTTCCATGTACCGCACCTCCATAAATTTTGTGTTATTTTCCATATTTAATCCAAAATCGATTTATTGCATCAACTTTGGTTGATACCATCCCTTTGTAAGTCGCCTAACTTCGAGATGCTTCGATAGAGGTTTTCGTATAATTGTATGGACATCGACCCTAAATCCCGGAACAAAAGTTTGGACGCCAATTCGGCCAGGACAGAAATGGGGCCAGTGGCGAATGCCAAATGGCGGTTCGGCGAACGCCCGATATCGAACCGGTTTGGCTGTTCGAACTTGGCGGGATCACGGTTTGCCGCCCCGAGCATAACGCTCACGGCCTGCCCCTGACGGATTCTCTGACCTCCGATTTCGTAATCGGTAGATGCTAGATCGCCCGTTGCAAATTGGACAGTGGATCTTTAATAATTATTAATTTTATAATCATTGTAGTACAATGGAAGCGCTTCCAATATTCATTTAAACGATCATAATTCATTCCTCTATTTTATGTTCCAATATTATTGAAGATGCCTTAGGAATTCTTATGTCCTCTTCTAACACTAAGTAATACTTTATATCTGATTGAAACAATGACTGGAAGAGATATGATCTTGTAGTGATCTACCGTGGCCACAATCGAACAAGAGCCAAGAGGTGCTATAGGGGATAATTGAACAGGGGTAAATGATTTTTTTCTGGGCAATTTTCAATGCGTCTAATTCTAACTTTTTTAATTCTATTGGGTTGATATGGGTAATAAGGCTGGTCAAGCAGATGTAAGCTCCCTGCGAATTGACCTTAAAATTGAAGGATTCATCAACGAATATCCTCCTTCAATG
Source organism: Paenibacillus sp. GP183 (assembly GCF_900104695.1). Taxonomy (NCBI): domain Bacteria; kingdom Bacillati; phylum Bacillota; class Bacilli; order Caryophanales; family Paenibacillaceae; genus Paenibacillus; species Paenibacillus sp. GP183. Next base: position 5,242,572 of record NZ_FNSW01000001.1, on the reverse strand, counting down.
CCGAACCGGAAACATAGATGTACCGCTCGAACCGCGCCAATACATGGCTCTTCTGCATCGGATGCCGCGAGTATAAATAATCGATAAAATATCCAGGTCTTTCTGAATTAGCTTCAAACATATCGTAATGCAGAGGAATTACGGTATCGAATCCGGCAGCGACTGCCAGCTCCGCTGCTTCCCTATAATTCATGTTTCCGACGATATTCCGCGCATTTCGAAACGGATCGCGTCCGTTAATCGGCAGCATGCCCAGATCGATCGATTCGGCTTTCAGCGTTTCGATCAGCCCTGGATATACTGTGGTATCCCCAGCGTGATAAAGGGTTACGCCGTTCAATTCCAACACATAACCTACGAAACGGTGGTCGAGTCCAGGATCGTATTCCAACTCCTCATGCGCAGAAGGGATCGGTTTCACTCGGAACCCTGGTCCCTTCCGCCATTCGTTCGTTCTGGCCCATAGGAGTTTGTCAGGCTGAACTCCCAGCTCCAGCATGGTTTCTCGGCAAAATCCCGGAGCCATATAGACCGTTTCACTCTGAGTTGCCGCCATCACTGCTATCGTATCCGGATCCAGGTGATCCGAATGGTCATGCGTGATCAAAACATAATCGGCATTCGTCAATTCCTCCGGCTTAAGCGGAGGCTCGAATGCCCGATGCGGAGAGGGGGACAAGTACGGATCCACATAGATGACCTTGTCTCCTCCTTTGATAATTACGCTGACTTGTCCCAAAAACCATATGGCAAGCATGCCGTATGGCACCCGGGTTTCATCAACTTCCCGAATCAAATCTTCACCGATGCGTATCGTCATAAGCCAATACCTCCATTGATGTGCATATTCCACCGACTCCCTTCAAATGTGCATCAACCATTAACCCGATAGGTCTTAGTCAATGATTCCAAGCCCGATTTGGCAACCTCCAAAGCGCTCTTTGTGCCGAAATGTTCGATAAACAATTCCAAAGACAAGTACCCTCGATAACCGATAACGTATAGAAGTTGCGCCAGCTTCTGTGACGGCGCAACCCCTTCGCCCGGAAACAAGCGGTCCCGATCGGCGATCACAGCTCTTGCCGGTGCGGCTGGATAATCGTTCGCATGCACGATGCCGATCAAATCTCCGTTCAGATAAGCGAGGCTGTCAATACTGCTGCCACCCGTATACATATGAAACGTATCGAGCAAAATTTGGGCATCCGGCACGCCGCTTTCCATCGCTACATATACCGCCTCGCTGAGACGGGACAATTTCTTGGCCCTGCCCCAAAACTCCAGATACAGCTTGATTCCAATTCGGCTTGACAGACCGGTGAGCCTTGCAAAATTCGCTGCCATCATTTCTAGGGAAACATGCTCCACATTGCCGAAAGGCGGCGCAGCTACCGCAGTGCATCCGAGCTCCGCAAGATTTGCCATTTCCTTCTCGGCTTGAAGGAATGCTTGCTCTCGTTCCGTTTCACCCTCGTCCGACCATTTAAAAAAGGCAATTGCATTAACGACGGCTATCCCTGTGTCCGAGATGTACCTTTTCAATTCTTTGACGGTCCCCCCACCGGCCAAGTAGGCGTCAATATCCTTGACCCACAGTTCAATTCCCTCATACCCGGCTCCAGCCGCAATTCTCACCTGATCTTTAACTCCTAAGTTGAAAGGAAATAAGGTTGACGCATTAAGAGATGGTTTAAATGGAAACACAGCATACCCCTTCTCTCGCTAAGATCATGTTAAGGCGTAACTTCAACAGTCCTTCCTTCATAGCTGCTCTTTATACCCAGTTCGATCAATTCACAATGTATTTTTCATCGTAAAATCCCCATCAGAGATACCAACTTTACGATCATCGAATTTGCTTGGTTTTACCTTAATTTACCACAACAATTTGAGGTTAGCTAATGTTATTTATTCGACTCTTCTGCCCGATAGTAACGAGGCTGCTGGTTCTGGTGCAACAGTTAAAAAATGATTTAAATTTAATTCAAATTATTGAGCAATTTTCTTTTGTAACGTTTCAAAACCCATCGTATCACTCCACATTCTATCAAATTGATCCGAGAAGGTTTTTGCTGCTGCCTCGTCATGTATGACCATTAAAACCTCATCGTTGGACGTGCTGGCTGCCTGGCTGTAATTATATGATCCAGTAGTGACCACCTTCTTATCCGCGATGGTAACCTTCAAATGCATGAGTCCATTGTGCTTATTTACTTTCATTGGAATTCCCGCGCTACCCAAAAGTTTCAGTGCCTCATCCTGAGTTTTACCAGCGGATTGAATCTTATCACTGATTATACGAACGACCACGCCTCTCTTCTTTGCTTCTTTAATAGCGGCCACGATATCCGGATAAGTTAAGCTGTAAATTGCAATATCAAGCGTTTGTTTTGATGAGTTGATAACGTCGATAAGGGCTTTTTCCGGATGCTGGTTAGCTTGGGTAAAGTAATACTCATCTCCAACTTGCTGCTTAACAACTGACGTTGCCTGTAATCCAGACTTTGAAGTAGAACCACAGCCAGAAATAATAAAGGCGATCATTACTATGATGATTCCAATTGATTTTCGCATGTTGCATCTCTCCTGTAGGTTTGTAAACAGTATGACATGGGTATATATTTTCGCGCAAACAAAAGCTTTCGGTCCGCGGTTCGATGGTCTGAACCCCACACAATAAGCGATAATATAACCAACACAAAGGCTCAAGCATTATTCCAGCTTGAGCACTTACTTTTTTAAGCATATTGATTTAGGGTAAATGTGGCTTCAAGGTTCCTTTGCTTGGTTACCGTCGACGGGATTTGAACTCGCATGCCCTACCGCTTCGCCTTATAAAACTCATGATAAAGCTTCATCAGCGCTCGCTTCTCTATCCTTGACACATAGCTGCGCGAAATCCCCAGCTCCTTCGCGATTTCCCGCTGCATGCGCTCCTCCCCGCCATGTTCCAAGCCAAAGCGACCCATGACAACTTCCTTTTCCCGATCATCCAATATATCTAAATTTTTATATATTTTGCTTTTCTCAATCTTAAGCTGCACTTTATCTAAGACATCATCGGCTTCTGTTCCAAGAATATCGATCAAGGTGATCTCGTTTCCTTCTTTGTCCGTCCCAATCGGTTCGTGAAGCGATACATCCTTCCGTGTTTTTTTCAATGACCTTAGGTGCATCAGGATCTCATTCTCGATAAAGCGCGCCGCAAACGTTGCCAATTTTGTCCCTTTATTGGCGAAAAGGATTCAATCGATTTAATCAGCCCGATGGTCCCAATGCTTATCAAGTCCTCCAGGTCCTCACCGGTGTTGTCGAATTTTTTGACGATGTGAACACGAAGCAACGTAAACGTTTTATTACCATGATAGACCACCTTGATAAATTCATATTTTTACATACATAAACGTGACTTGAAGCATATCTTTGCCGGTTTGGCAAAAATATGCTTCAAAATACTTTTGGCAGAATATGCTTCAACATAATTTATATCAGTGAAGTATACATAAACGGATTCTTACCTATGAGTGGCCTTAGCCGTCGGTTTCCAAATCTACCGTTATCGGCATGCGGCGCCACTGCAATTCCTTCGATACCTTTATCCTTAATGATACGGATGATCCCGAACTCCCAATATCCTGGATAATAAATTGAGACCGTTCCACTAGATGTAATCGACTACGGGTTTTTCTTTAAGACCCTTTAAATCGCTAATATGCAAAGCTAGAAGGTTAGCTTAATAAAATTAAAAGGAGCAGCTGCCGTGGCACACTGCTCCTTTTAATTAAACTCTCGTTTCCGTTAGCTCAAGACCGCTTCAAGTACTTTTTTAGACATATATTATATTCTCTGATACAGTACCAAGGATCCTTTTCTAGGGGTTATTTTAACATAATAGAATTTATAAAATTTCGAGGTGGAATGGGGGCTTCCACCCCATTTTCGATTTCAATCTCGAATGGGTGCCCAAATAAGAGAGCCCTGCAAAACACCTTCTTGAGTATGTATATTCGCAATCACTTCACTTCAAGCATTGCCAGGTTCAAAGCTTTGTGAAGTGTTTGCGGTTCTCTTTTTGAATATATCAATCTTCATGAATGTCTATCTATCCATTTATGTAAATCATCTATTCACTTCGGGATCGTCAGTATCAAATCCAATGGCGTCTAGCGCAGGCCAAAGCTCGGAAGGAATGGGGTAACTTGCGAGCTCCAACGTCTGGGCGACTCTTTCCGGCTTAGTCATGCCAACGACAGTACTCGTGACACGGGGATCACGCATGGAGAATTGAAGTGCCGCGGCGGCTAGAGGTACATCGTATTCCTGGCAGACTTTTACAAACATTCGTACGCGTTCGAGTAACAACGGCGGTGCATCACTATAAGCATAGCGGGCGTAGGCATCTGGACCTTTTGCCAATATGCCGCTACCATAGGGTGCTGCGTTGATTACTGTAACACCCAATCGACTGGCAACATCAAGCAAAGGCTCAGCTGATCGATTGAGTAGCGTGTAGCGGTTATGAGTCTCAACGGCGCTAAACTCCCCCGTTTCTATATAACGAATAAGCATTTGGATTGGCCCACCGGATATGCCAATGTGATCGATGACTCCCTGATCCTTGAAGTTTTTCAGTATCTCTAGCGGACCACCCGGTCCCATGACATTTTCAAAGGTTGTGTGTTCCGGATCATGGATGTAGACATATTGCAGGCGATCTAGCCCCAAGCGGTGGAGACTTCCTTCGATGGAACGTTTGATTTGTTCACCGCTGAAGTCACCAGTCTGTAAGCAGCGGTCAGCTTTGGTGGCGAGCACAAAGCCCGATGGGAGTCCACCATTCTCTTTAATTACCTTGCCAATACGGCGCTCGCTCTCACCTTCACCATAAGCCGCAGCTGTATCGAGGAAGTTGATCTGGCTCGCAAAGGCAGCACGAATTGTTGCTAGCGCGTTTTCTTCTGGTGCGCTATAGGTAAAGGTTTCCGGCATATCTCCGAGTGGAGCACCACCAACACAAAGCGGTGAGACAAACAGGCCAGTTCTGCCAAATGGCCGATTAGATAGCAAACGTTCAGACATAGAGTGATCCTCGCTTTCATTTCAAAATTTGTATTGCTTTAAAGTAATAAATATGTGAAATCATTTGAGAAAGACTTCAGTATATCACAATTAAACTATTCTACCCGTTAGCACAGCGAGTCCGCCGATCATCTCACGGCAGCCTCGAGGTTGAAGCGCATTGATCTCTCGTTTCCGTTAGTTTAGTAAAAGGATTCTGTAATCCAATCGAACTATATTAAGGGTCGAAAAACAACCGGGGATTCCGACGTTTACTGCTTCATGGCTTGTTACAATCGATCAAAACAGAAAAAAGAATTGAGCAGAAATAATCCCTCCGATCCCGTTCACAACGAAACGCCCAGAAATCCGCGTGTTAATTGAAAATCAACATTACCCTGTTGATAGAGACGTGGAGTATAGCTATGTTCAATGATTTGCTTACATCTCTCTAGAATCTTATCGGTCCAATCAGCGGGATTTCCTTTGAGCAACAGATCCAAATCATTCGTATAGGTTTGCTGCATAAATGGGTCCGATGCCATTTGCATCATAGGTACGAACGGATGCGTCTGCATTGGGCGACGATGGACCAGCGCTATAATTAACTCTACTCCCGTGGCTGCTAAGCCCGTGACTGTCTCTACCCAATGCTCGGTTGGTGTTTCCATGATGTGGAAACCCATGTGGCGGGCATGTTCCCCATAGGCCAATGACGGCTTGACATTGGATGTAGTCAATAATTTCTCACTGTAAACCGGCGTTGAAAGCAGCCCGCTGTTCTCGGGAACAACCACCATACCGCCTGCGCTCACAATCATTTTTGTCAACATCGCCAGTTGTTCACCAGCAGCGTCAGTAACGGAACCATCACTTAAGATCCCAACACGCAATGCTTCTAGTCCGGCAGTCTCTTTCGTAATTGGACCAGTTGCAGACAATTGATCATTAAACCACGCTTCCACCTTCTGAGTTACCTTATTAATCCCGCCGTCAAGTTGAATACTGGCAAAACCAAGACGACTCGGATCAACCCCCATCTCCTCCATCTCGTGACGCATAAAGTCATTGTGGGTTTTCTCACAGCCATGTTCCAGCATCAGACAATGCTTGACTAGCGGATGGGTGACATAACCAATCATTGTGCGGGAATACAACTGCTCTGGTTGACCGCCAGAAGTCCCGCATCCTTCCGTGTGAGCCAAAGCCACAAAACGCGAGAGTTGTCCGGGTTGACCCAGTCCCTGTTTGTTTAACCGCAGTGCAATCATATTCGCCACCTGACCGGCACATAGACTCGTGGGCAGGATTAAGCCGATGTGATCACTGGCCCGACGGTCTTGGTGACGTGTGAATGTAAATCGGATTGGGTCGGCGACCGCGTCTGTATCCGCTCGAATCGCAATAGGTCCCCCTGTCGGTAGGGACACATTGAGCAAGGTATCCAGTTGGCTCGCATCGGTTTGCCGCCAGTTGCGCCAGATCTGCACCTGTGAATGGCCAGCCTTTTCACCGACACTGCGCTGACCGGAGGCTATTTGTATCGAATGTTCGAAGGCGTGCTTACCCAACTCATCCATGGATATGCCCTCCAGGTACTGACCGGCGTTGATATCCATATCATTGGCCAGCAATTGGAAGCGACGTGTCGTTGTCACCATCTTGACCGTCGGCACAAAAGGAAAGTTGGTGACCGAACCATTACCTGTCGTAAAGAATATCAGGTTGCAGCCTGAAGCCACCTGGCCTGCAATGCTCTCGAGGTCATTACCGGGGCTATCCATAAAATAATATCCGGGTTCTTTCATGAGCCCACCGTATTCAATGGCATAGTCAAGCCGGGTTGCCGGGTCTTTCTTGCGGGCAGCGCCAATGGATTTGAGGTAAATGTTATAAAGGCCGCGATATTTATTACCACCCGATGGATTTCCTTCAGCGTTAGCGCCATGCCAAGCCGTACGCTCCCTGAATTCTTCTACAAACGTTAAGAATTTGCGGGCGGTTTCCACGTCGCGCACCTTCTGCAAGACATAAGGCTCAGCGCCAATTAATTCATCGGTTTCAGCCAGACTGGCAGCGCCGCCGTAGCGTATCAATTCCTGCGCAATCCAACCCAGCAGCGGATTAGCGGAAATACCGGAAAAGGCGTCTGAGCCTCCACACTGTAATCCAATCTTTAGATTGCTAATAGATTCCGGGGTCCGTTCCATGGCATTGACCGTTGGTAACCAATCACGCACAATAGCTTCCCCTATGGTCAGATTATCTTGAAAGCCGCCTTTAATTGATAAGAACCGATGCACCACTTCATCTAATGGATAATTGTGTTCGCGTAAATACGCTTCTACCATCTGGTTGGTCACGGATTCAATCCCATAGTCTACTATTAAGACCGCACCCACGTTGGGATTAACGATAAATCCGGCCAACGTGCGCAACAATAGCTCTAGGTTATTAGGCTGTTCCGTGCCCCCCTCAGTATGCGCCACTGGAACAATGGCCTCGACATGGTGATAGTTCTTCAGTTCGCCTTGCAGACTAGCTGCAAGCTGCTTGACATAGCTCCCCGTGCGTGAGGTTGTGCCCAACAGAACAATCGTGTTGCGGGTGCCAACGCCGCGAGCTTGGCTGCGCCGATAACCAAGAAAGGTGCGCGTTTCCGTGTAAGCGGGCATATTTGGAGCCGGTTGGAATTTCGCCTCGTCGAGAACATAAGGAAGAACTTGATCAGCAAAATTTGGCGTCGCCGGCAGCGCAAATTTCAACGAACGCACACTAAGCTCCTCCAGCACAGCCTTGTTAATCACATAATCGCCGGGCTGAATGGATTGCAGAGCCACACCAAAGGGTAATTCCCACGAAAGTAAGGCTTCTCCTGAAGCAATCGCTTTCACTGCAAAGCGATGGCCTTCCATGACAGTGTAATCCAAGGTCAGGGTTTGGCCTTGATAGGTAATGATGGTGCCAGCGTCCAGTTGGCACGTCGCAATGGCAACATTATCTCCAGGTAAAGGAAGTCTTCCGACTTCGTCAAAGTGATAAGATGCGTTCATAGATTTCAAACTCCTTATTTAAGATTTCGCTTGAGTTAAATATAAATCCGTAGCCGCGATGATCCTTGAAGTGCTTGCTGATCACCTATCGAGGTCTGACAGATTACAGAAAGTCGAAAACGAAGTCTGGCTTCAGCACGAGTTCATGCACATATTGTATCATAAATTGAGGTAATTGGATTGATATTTGCAGCACATGGGAAGGTTCTTTGTGTCAGTGTTAGGGGTCAACTGCAAATTCAAAATTATCCTATAGATAAGCACAAAAATAAAGATAAAGTTAGTGGCCTGTGCTATATGAATTGAATTTCCTTCGCCATGTCGATACCAACTACAAGATGAGAGGTGGAAATTCGTTCAATACGTTGATTTTGTCTTAAACTTCATAATAAGAGCGCCTCCTTGATGGTTTTGGGTTTCGAACCCGTGGATAAATTCATCATACCTAGGCGCTCATTTTTTGACGAAGGCCATTTCTTAAGCCTTACAGGAATGATTAACTTGAGTGTTGCAAAAATCTTGTTGTCGACAAATCCCATTTAAAGGCAGGATTTTAGAAGCTTCGTCGAATGATTAAATGGAAGGAGGACATCTGACCTTAAAGAAGAAATTGTTGGTTACGACGCCACAATTTCCAGAAAAAGGAGATGTCCCACTACCATGGTATCCCTCTACTTGCCTATCGTCAAGTTCATTTTAGCTCTCAAATTGGAGTTTTCTAAACCCCAACGGAATCACTTGTTTACGCTCGTTCATGGCATCATTCTTTGTGCCGGACGCAAGAACATTACGCAGATCCGAAACGCTGCAAGACAAGATTGTCACCTGAGCAGCGTCACCCACTTTCTGAATCATGCACCTTGGTGCGTCAATCGCATGCAGCGCAGGCGTATGCAATTCGTCATAGAGAAAATCCGGGCAAAGCGCTTGAAGAATGGTGATGCAAGGCGTCTTGTATTCTTCATCGTGGATGACACTTGCTGTAAGAAGGAAACCTCGACGAAGAAAATGGAGGCTCTCAGCTTTCAATACTCACACGAATCTGGAAAGTCAGTCTGGTGTCATTGCGTTGTCACTTCTCACGTGGTAAGCGAGGGCAATTCCTATGCCTGGGATTTCCGCCCTTATTACCGTGAAGAGTATTGCGATGAACATCGCCTGTCATTCAAAAGTAAGAACGATCTTGCCCTTGAAATGATCGAAGCATTCCCAGCTACACAGGATGAGCAGGCTTACGTTCTCATGGACAGCTGGTATACCAGTGAAAAGGTTATTAATGCCTGCAATCGCAAGGGATTTCATGTCATCGCCGCTGTAAAGACGAACCGGCTTATCTGCGTCAGCGGTGTAACAATTTCTATGGCTGATTTCGCTGCCCAGTACCTTCGCAAGTCTGACCTACGCTCCGTTACGGTGGAAAGTCAGGGAACGTACTGGATTTATGAATATGAAGGTCCGTTAAGCGAAATGGAAAATGTCAAAGCATTGCTGTCTTGGAAAGATGAATACGCCGATTCGAGCAAACCTCAGGTTTGTCTTCTGTGCACGGATTTAAGCTTGGATCTCGTTACGATCCAACGCTATTATCACGTGCGCTGGAATATCGAAACCGGCTATCGCTATTTCAAAGAACTGCTAGGTTTTGACCAATATCAGTTGCTCTCATTTGAAGGCATTCAGCGATTTTGGGCGATCCAGTTTCTGACGCAGAACTTTTTAGAATCACAGCGACAGGACTGGATGAAGAACGACATTCATCTCACGCTTGGAGATGTGGTGTATCGAATTCGGCAAGAGTTTTTCGGGCAGATCATCGTTTATGTGTATCAGCAAGCCCTGGAGAAGAAACCGTTATTCGACATCCTTAAGCATCTCAAGATACCTGCCTGAACTGCTGTTACCTGACTCCTGCTATAGGTCTGCTCATTTTCGTTCTTTGAGAGCGAATTCGCAACATTAAA